>NZ_JBEPBI010000147.1:0-19922 GCF_040299045.1 Streptomyces sp. NPDC001027 | reverse complement strand
GGCGGCCACCACGACCCTCTTGGCCTTATAGTAGTCGTTCACGGTAAGCGAGATTTGATGTTGAGTGTCTGGAGTTCAGACGTGTTCTATTCCGATCTGGCGCGTCGCAGGCCGTGACCCGGCGGGGGCGCCCCGGCCGGGTCAGGGCAGGGGGACGCCCAGCACCGGCAGGAGTCTGGAGGGGGCCGTGCCCCGCAGCCACGGCGGCAACAGGGACAGCGGGTCCAGATAGGTCCCGCCGCGCCGCAGCCCCCAGTGCACGCAGGTCAGCGCGCAGTGCGAGCCCGACGGCTCCACCGTCCCGACGACCTGGCCCGGAGTCACCCGGTCGCCCTCACGCACCGACGCCCGCACGGGCTCGTACGTCGTGCGCAGCGGCGGCGCACCCGTGGCCGTCAGCTCCACCGAGACGACGCCCCGGCCCGCCACCCGGCCGGCGAAGAACACGCGCCCGGCCGCCACCGCTCGTACGGGTGCGCCCGGCGGCGCCGCCAGGTCCACGCCCCGATGGCCGCGGGCGTACGGCGTCGCCGGGGGTTCCCAGCCCCGTACCACCGGCGGACGCGCGCCCACCGGCCACGTCCGGCCGATCGCCGGCACGGGAGGCGACCCGCCGCCGACCTCGCCCTCGGCGGGGACAGGACCAGGAGGCGGGGACGGGGACGCCGCCGACGACGGGGCGGCCGAGACAGGGGGGTCCGTCCGGACAGGCGGGGCGGACGCGCCGGATGAGGCGGCCGGGGCAGGCATGTCTGTCGTGACAGGCGGGTCCGCCGGGACAGACGGGCCCGTCGGGACGGGCGGCGGGGCGGACGCGCCCGAGGCGACCGACCGGGCGGGCAAGGCTGATGGGACGGACCGGGCGGACACGGCTGATGGGTCTGATGGGTCTGATGGGTCCGGTGGGGCCGGTGCGCCGGTCCATGCCATGACCGTCAGCGTCATGATCGACAGGAGCAGCGCCAGGCCGCCCGGGCATCGCTTCGCGTACATGACCGCACCGTCCCGCACCCCGTCGATCACCGCTCGGGCCTGTGGACCGTCCGCCGCTTGTGGACAGCGGCGTCACCCGGCACCCCGCGGGTCCCGTACACTTCTTCTGGCGATCCGGGTCACCGGGTCGACTTCGCACGCCCCAATATCGAGGGCCGGCCACGGTCGGTCTTCCGGTATCCGCGCCCCTCGGTCCTTCGTGGCTCGGCGCATCGCGGGCGTCAGGCGCGGGAGCCGTCCGGTTCCCGCGGCACAACCGAGAACCCAAGGAGAACGGCCATGGCCGTCGTCACGATGCGGGAGCTGCTGGAAAGCGGCGTCCACTTCGGTCACCAGACCCGTCGCTGGAACCCGAAGATGAAGCGCTTCATCTTCACCGAGCGCAACGGCATCTACATCATCGACCTGCTCCAGTCGCTGTCGTACATCGACCGCGCCTACGAGTTCGTCAAGGAGACCGTCGCCCACGGCGGCACGGTCATGTTCGTCGGCACGAAGAAGCAGGCGCAGGAGGCCATCGCGGAGCAGGCCACCCGCGTCGGCATGCCCTACGTCAACCAGCGCTGGCTGGGCGGCATGCTCACCAACTTCTCGACCGTCTACAAGCGCCTGCAGCGCCTCAAGGAGCTCGAGCTCATCGACTTCGAGGACGTCGCCGCCTCGGGTCTGACGAAGAAGGAGCTCCTGGTCCTCTCGCGTGAGAAGGCCAAGCTCGAGAAGACCCTCGGCGGTATCCGCGAGATGTCCAAGGTCCCCAGCGCCGTCTGGATCGTGGACACCAAGAAGGAGCACATCGCGGTCGGTGAGGCCCGGAAGCTCAACATCCCGGTCGTCGCCATCCTCGACACCAACTGCGACCCCGACGAGGTCGACTACAAGATCCCGGGCAACGACGACGCGATCCGCTCCGTCACCCTGCTCACCCGCGTGATCGCCGACGCCGTCGCCGAGGGCCTCATCTCCCGTTCCGGCGTCGCCACCGGCGACAAGGGCGACAAGGCCGCCGGCGAGCCGCTGGCCGCGTGGGAGCGCGACCTGCTCGAGGGCGAGAAGAAGGCCGACGCCGAGAAGGCGGACGAGGCTGCCGAGAAGCCGGCCGAGGCCGCTGTCGAGGCGCCGGCCGCCGAGGCCGCCGCTGTCGAGGCTCCCGCCGCCGAGGCCGCTCCGGCCGCCGAGGGCGAGCAGGCCTGAGTCAGGCCGTGAGCCGTACGGTCGCAGCGCGGTCCGTATGGTCGTAGGGCGAAGTGACGGCGGGAGGCACCGGGAGTGCCGCCCGCCGTCCACCCACAGCCCGCAGATCTTCGTAGATCTTCGAGACTTCGAACTCCGAGAGAGATTCACAGATCATGGCGAACTACACCGCCGCCGACGTCAAGAAGCTCCGTGAGCTCACCGGCGCCGGCATGATGGACTGCAAGAAGGCGCTGGACGAGGCCGAGGGCAACGTCGACAAGGCCGTCGAGGCGCTCCGCATCAAGGGCCAGAAGGGCGTCGCCAAGCGCGAGGGCCGCTCCGCCGAGAACGGCGCCGTGGTCTCGATCATCGCCGACGACAACTCCTCCGGCGTCATCGTCGAGCTGAAGTGCGAGACCGACTTCGTCGCCAAGGGCGACAAGTTCCAGGCCGTCGCCAACGCGATCGCCGAGCACGTGGCGAAGACCGCTCCGGCCGACATCGAGGCGCTCCTCGGCTCCGAGATCGAGGCCGGCAAGACCGTCCAGGCGTTCGTGGACGAGGCCAACGCCAACCTCGGCGAGAAGATCGTGCTGGACCGCTTCGCGCAGTTCACCGACGGCTACGTCACCGCGTACATGCACCGCACGATGCCCGACCTGCCCCCGCAGATCGGTGTCCTCGTCGAGCTGGACAAGCCGAACGCCGAGGTCGCCAAGGGCGTCGCCCAGCACATCGCCGCCTTCGCGCCGAAGTACCTCTCCAAGGAGGACGTGCCGGCCGAGGTCGTCGAGTCCGAGCGCCGTGTCGCCGAGGAGACCACCCGCGCCGAGGGCAAGCCCGAGGCCGCCCTGCCGAAGATCGTCGAGGGTCGCCTCAACGGCTTCTTCAAGGACGCCACGCTGCTCGGCCAGCCGTACGCGCTGGACAACAAGAAGTCGGTCCAGAAGGTTCTGGACGAGGCCGGTGTCACCCTGAAGCGCTTCTCGCGCATCAAGGTCGGCATCTGAGTCCGTACCGCGATCGACGCGTCGGCCCGATAGGGTCGGGTGCAGTCGTCCGGTACGCCGTCACGCGCACGCGTGGCGGACGACAGCAGATCTGACGAGGAGGCCATTGCCGCGCATGGGATGCGAACGACACCCCACCGGCAGTGGCCTTCTTCGTTTGTGCACCACGCGAAAGAGGCGGGAACTCCCATGACCACCAAGGCCCAGAAGAGCGACGACGGCAAGGTACACGGCCGGTTCCTGCTGAAGCTGTCCGGAGAGGCGTTCTCCGGCGGCGGGGGCCTGGGCGTGGATCCCGACGTGGTGCACAAGATCGCCCGCGAGATCGCGGCGGTCGTGCGCGACGGCGCCGAGATCGCGGTCGTCATCGGCGGCGGCAACTTCTTCCGCGGCGCCGAGCTCCAGCAGCGCGGCATGGACCGCGCCCGCTCGGACTACATGGGCATGCTCGGCACCGTCATGAACTGCCTCGCCCTCCAGGACTTCCTGGAGAAGGAGGGCATCGACAGCCGGGTGCAGACCGCCATCACCATGGGCCAGGTCGCCGAGCCGTACATCCCGCTGCGCGCCGTGCGGCATCTGGAGAAGGGCCGTGTGGTGATCTTCGGCGCCGGCATGGGCATGCCGTACTTCTCCACCGACACCACCGCCGCGCAGCGCGCCCTGGAGATCGACGCCGAGGCGCTGCTCATGGGCAAGAACGGCGTGGACGGCGTCTACGACTCCGACCCCAAGACCAACCCGGCGGCCGTCAAGTTCGACGCCCTCGGCTACGGCGAGGTCATCACGCGCGAGCTGAAGGTCGCCGACGCCACGGCGGTCACGCTGTGCCGGGACAACAAGCTCCCGATCCTCGTCTTCGAGCTTCTCGCGGAGGGCAATATCGCTCGCGCCGTCAAGGGTGAGAAGATCGGCACGCTCGTGGACGAGCAGGGCGGCCGAGCCTGACCGGTGAAATCCCGGTGACGTACGACAACACCTGACCGGGGGGCGGACCCTGGTCGGGGGATGGACAATGTCCTGCCGGTCGGGAACCGTGCAGGAAGAAGACGCGACGCAGCCGGCCGCCGCCCCCGCAAGGATCCGCAGCCGGGCCTACTCAAGACACGCAGGAGCAAGTGGTGATCGAAGAGACCCTCCTCGAGGCCGAGGAGAAGATGGAGAAGGCCGTCGTCGTCGCCAAGGAGGACTTCGCCGCGATCCGCACCGGCCGTGCGCACCCGGCGATGTTCAACAAGATCGTCGCCGACTACTACGGCGCACCGACGCCGATCAACCAGCTGGCCTCGTTCTCCGTGCCGGAGCCGCGCATGGCGGTGGTGACCCCGTTCGACAAGACCGCGCTGCGCAACATCGAGCAGGCGATCCGCGACTCCGACCTGGGCGTCAACCCGAGCAACGACGGCAACATCATCCGCGTGGTGTTCCCCGAGCTGACCGAGGAGCGCCGCCGCGACTACATCAAGGTCGCCAAGGGCAAGGGCGAGGACGCCAAGGTGTCCATCCGCGCCGTCCGCCGCAAGGCCAAGGACGCGATCGACAAGCTGATCAAGGACGGCGAGGTCGGCGAGGACGAGGGCCGTCGTGCGGAGAAGGAGCTCGACGACACCACCGCGAAGTACGTCGCTCAGGTGGACGAGCTCCTGAAGCACAAGGAATCAGAGCTGCTCGAGGTCTGATGAACGACTCTTCCTGGGGCTCACCGCCGCACGCCGGACCGAGGGCCGGGTACTGGGGGCCCGTCGACCAGGGGCGGGGACCTGTCCAGGGGGCCGCCCCGGCGGGTCCCGCGTACGATGCGCCTGAGGCGCAGCAGACTCGCCCCATGCCCATCGTCCCCGACGTACCCGCACACGGCGGTCACCAGGATGACGACCGGGGAGCCGCTCGGCCGGGCGGCCCCCTGTTCCGAGACGAGAACTACGGCGGCGCGCCCTACGGCACCCAGCCCTACGGCGACGCCGCCCACGGCAACGACACCCCGTCGGCACAGCCCCCTGCGGCGGTGCCGCAGAATCCGGAGCCCATGCCCGACGCCCCTCAGCCGGCGCCCGCACCGCAGAAGAAGAGCGCGGGCCGAGACCTGGGCGCGGCCATAGGGGTCGGCGTCGGGCTCGGCGTCGTGATCGTCGCCTCGCTGTTCGTGGTCAAGGCCGTCTTCGTCGGCGTGATAGCGGTCGCCGTCGTCGTGGGTCTGTGGGAGCTGACCAGCAGGCTGCAGGAGCGCAAGGGCATCAAGGCGCCGCTCGTGCCGCTCGCGGTCGGCGGGGCCGCGATGATCGTCGCCGGTTACGTCCGGGGTCCCGAGGGCGCGTGGGTCGCCATGGCCCTCACCGCGCTCGCGGTGCTGGTCTGGCGCATGACCGAACCGCCCGAGGGCTACCTCAAGGACGTCACCGCCGGCGTCTTCGCAGCCTTCTACGTCCCGTTCCTGGCCACGTTCGTCGCCCTGATGCTCACTGCCGACGACGGCGCCTTCCGCGTCCTGATCTTCCTGCTCCTGACGGTCGTCAGCGACACGGGCGCGTACGCCGTGGGCTGGCGCTTCGGCAAGACCAAGCTCGCCCCGCGCATCAGCCCCGGCAAGACCCGCGAGGGCCTGTTCGGCGCGGTGTCGTTCGCGATGGTCGCCGGTGCGCTGTGCATGCAGTTCCTGATCGACGACGGCGCCTGGTGGCAGGGTCTGCTGCTCGGTCTCGCCGTCGCGGTCAGCGCCACGCTCGGCGACCTGGGCGAGTCCATGATCAAGCGGGACCTGGGCATCAAGGACATGGGCACGCTGCTCCCGGGCCACGGCGGCATCATGGACCGCCTGGACAGCCTCCTGCCGACGGCGCCGGTGGTCTGGGCCCTGTTCGTCCTCTTCGCGGGTTCGAGCTGAGGCCGGGCCGATACGTGCAGCACCAGGAGCCCCCGCCCCGGCGGGGGCTCCTGGCTGTACGGAGCGTGCCCCGCGGTGAGGGGGGAGTTTGTCTCGCGTTGCGGGCGTCGACCGGGAATGCACGGATACGACAACTCCTGACTCTGCCCAGGTGGGCACGCAGTATAGTGACTAAGACGCTGATCCGGTCACCCATCGTCATGTCACAGTGACTCCGGGTCCGTGAGGGTGAGTGGAAGAAAAGGCGACTCGGAGTGATGCCTGAATGAGCGGGACGTACAACTCGGCAAGCTATGTGGAAGACGTTCTTCTTGCTGAGACGGGTTTTCGGGAGTATGACGCACGGTGGGTCATCCAGCCGACCGGCGACGGCACTCCTGTCGGGCTGAATTTCGTGGGGGCCCGAGTCCTCGGGCTTCACCTGGGCCGCTTCCTCGCCGAGGAACTCGACGCAGGTCGGCGCATCGTCGTGGGTCACGACTTCCGGAGCTATTCGGAGAACGTGAAGAACGCGCTCGTGGTCGGTCTGCTTCAGGCGGGCATGGAGGTCGTGGACATCGGCCTCACGACGACGCCGGGCGCCTACTACGCGCAGTTCTCCTTGGACGTCGACTGCGTCGCCATGGTGACGGCGAGCCACAATGAGAACGGCTGGACCGGTGTGAAGGTCGGCCACCGCAAGGCGTCGACGTTCGGTCCGGACGAGATGCAGAGGTTCAAGGCGTACACCCTCACCGGCCAGGCCGCCGGCACGGAGGGCAGGTCGGGCTCCTACACGTTCAGTGAGGGCGCTCGTGAGGCCTATCTCGACGGTCTCGTCGAGGAGTGGGCTGAGCGGTTCGACGGCCTGCCGCGCCTCAAGGTCGCAGTGGAGACCGGCAACGGCACAGCCGGCCTCTACGCGCCGATTCTTCTGGAGCGGCTCGGCTTCGAGGTCGTCCCGGGCAATGTGGAACCCGACTGGACCTTTCCGCACTTCAACCCCAATCCAGAGAGCGTCCCGTTCCTGCGCGCGGTGGAGTCTCTGGTGGCCGGCAGCGGAGCCGATGTGGGGCTCTGCTTCGATGGAGACGGTGACCGTCTCGGCGTGGTCGACGACTTGGGCCGACTCGTCTTCGCCGACCGAGTCGGACTGGTGGTCGCCAAGTTCCTCGAGGAGCAGATCAAGGTAGCCGGACCCTTCGTCATCGACGTCAAGTCCACGTCGCTGTACGAGTCCGAGCTGGCCAGCGATATCGTGTGGGCGAAGACGGGGCATTCCTACGTCAAGGCCGCCGTTGCCGAATCCGGCGCCGTTGCGGGATTCGAGCGAAGCGGTCACTTCTTCTTCGGTGAGCCGTTCGGCCGAGGGTACGACGATGCCTGTGTCGCCGCCCTGGCGCTGCTGTGGGCGCTTTGCAGCGCCAAGGCCACCGACAAGGACTGGAATCTCTCGGCGAAGCTCTCGCTCCTGCCGAAGTCCTTTGCCTCCCCCAATCGGCAGCCCTATGCCTCGGACGAGACGAAGTATGCCGTGGTCGACGAGATCGCCGCGTACTTCGAGGGGAACCGCCGGCTGGCGGGGCAGCCCATCGCGCGGATCAACCGGCTCAACGGTATTCGGGTGGAACTGGAGGACGGAAGCTGGTTGCTGGTGCGGGCATCGTCCAATTCTCCCAATCTGGTGATCATCGCAGAGACGTTCGATGAGGACGGCGCTCTGCTCAAGGCCATCGACGCGGACGTCCGATCGGTCGTCGCCGCGACCGGGGTCGACATCGGCCCGTTCGAGTCCCTGGCGGAGTTCTAGTGGACGGACCAGCTCCCTTAGCGGGCCCGGAAGGGTTCATGGAGCACCCTCGTCGTGTGGTCCTGGACATCGGGGGAACGTGGTTTCGCAGCGGCGTGCGGAACGCGGACGGTTCCCTGTCCGACGTGACGCGTGTGCCGGCGGTCAACTATCTGAATCATCCGGGCCTGTCACAGGCACAGTTGCGCCAGCGGCTGGTCGACTACGTTCTCGGTGAGGCGCACAGGCTCGGGGGCGGGAGCGCGAACGCGCCCCTGCCCGTCGGCATCTCTGTCGGTGCAGCGGTCAACGGGCACACGGGCGTCATACTCGGCTCCGGGCCCCTCTGGGGTCCGGGCTCCGAATCGTTCGATCTCACCGAGGCGCTCTCCGAGGCGAGGGACGACGTCCAGTGGTCCGTGGTCAATGATGTGACCGCGTTGGCCGCCTACTTCGCGAGCAGGCCTGCGTACCGCCACGCGAAGAAGATCAGTGTCTTCACGATCAGTACGGGAATCGCCTGCCGGACGATCGACGTGGCGAACCGGAGAGTGCCCCTGCACCCGCAGCTCGGAGTGCAGGGGGAGATCGGGCACATACCGATCGACTTCCACGCCGCGGGACGTGTGCTGGACCTCCAGTGTGACTGCGGCGGTCCTTCCCATCTCAACGCATACTGCTCAGGTCGCGGCATACCCCGCGTGATGGCGGGGCTGGCGTCCGCGCTGGAACGACCGCAGTGGCTCGACCCCGCCCTGCTGCAGGATCCGTCGCTCTGGGCTGCCCTGCTCCTGAAGGACCTCGCGGCATCGGATCCGGCTGCGACCGAACTTCTGCACTCCGTCGTGAAACCGGTGGCCCAGTCGATCGTCTCGCTGTTGACCGTCGACCCGGAAGTGACGCGGATCGTCGTCACCGGGGGCGTGTCGCAGTCCCTCGGCCGTGCGTACCAGGACGCAGTGCATCACGCCTTGGAAAAACTTGGCATGTATATGATTACGGACGCGGATCCGCAGTATTTCCGGACCACGGTGGAGTTCGCGGGTGTGGACGACTCGGCCGGACTGCTGGGCGCCGCGCTCGCGGCCGACCAGCTGAACGCGTCGAAGCCGTCCACGCGGCCTTCGGTCGGACTTCTTCTGTCTCACCGGGCGCGTCGCATGGACGAGCACCAGTCGGTGACGTACGACACCGTCTTGACCAGCGGCGGAGCGGCGAAGGCGCTGGTCCGCAGCCTCGATTCGCTGGGGGCGGTCCGGCCGGTCGTCCTGGCCGATGCGGCGGTCTCCGAGATATACGGCCCCGAGCTGGTCGTCGAACTCGAGGCGGCTGGATTGCGTCCGCTTCTTCGCACCGTGCCCTCGGGCGAGTCGGCGAAGAACTGGAAGGCGCTGGAACTGATTCTTCAGACGCTCGAGTCCGCTGAGGTCTCTCGTCGGCTGCATCCCGTGGTCGCACTGGGCGGCGGGGCGGCGCTCGACGCAGTGGGGTTGGCGGCGGGGCTGTACCGGAGAGGCGTTCCGTATGTGCGCGTGCCCACTTCTCTGGTCGGGCTCATCGACGCAGGGGTCGGGGCGAAAGTCGCTGTCAACGAATTCGGTCACAAGAACCGTCTGGGTCTTTTCTATCCGCCCGTGGACACGATCCTGGACGTGAGTTTCCTCAGGACCCTGCCGCACCGATTCATGGTGAGCGGCACAGCCGAGGCGATCAAGATATCCGTCGTCGCTGACGAGACGCTCTTCGACCTGCTGGAATGCGATTCGCAGCGACTTTCCGACCCTGCCTTCTATCAGACCGACAGGGGAATCGAGGCGGTAGCCAGAGCAGCCGACGCCATGATGTCGTCGCTGTCCGGAAACCTCTGGGAGAGGGGACTGGATCGTGCGGTCGATTTCGGGCACGGTGTGAGTTCCCTGATCGAGATGAGCGGCCCTTCGGTGACCCACGGCGAAGCGGTCGCCATCGACATGGCGCTCACCCTCGAGGTCGGCCGGGACCGCGGCATCACCCCTCCCGATGTCGTGGACCGGGTCATACGCTTGATCAAGGCGGTCGGACTCCCCGTCCACCGTGCGTCTGTGACAGCCGATCAGCTCTTCGAAAGCCTCGGTGAGACAGCCGCTCATCGCGGGGGGAGCCAACGGTTTCCCCTGATCCGAGAGGTCGGACAGGCACCCGTCTTCGTCAGTGATGTGGAGCGCGACGAACTCGGAGAAGCCTGGTCCAGGCTCTCCGGTCATGGTGAGTGAAGGGCCGGGCGTGATGCGGAGACGTGCGAGACGACTCGTCATGCCCCCCGGGCGTGGCGGGCTCACCTGCGAAACGTTCGACCTCCCTGCACACGTCGACGTGTATCGCGTCGTGGAGCCCCTCTTCGTGGGCATCTGTGGCACGGACCTCGACATCCTCGCGGGCGGCCGGGACGACACCGCTCGGATTCTGGGGCATGAGGCGGTGGTGCACGTTCCTGAGCGCCGTCAGAGGAACGCAGGCGGCGAAGAGGCGCACGGAGGGCTCTACCTGGTCAACCCGGTGGATCCGCACGATCAGGACCGCATCGTCGGGCACAGCGAGGAGGGGATGCTCCAGGAGGCGCTGTGCCTCTCAGACGCGACGTCGTGGGCTGCGCGCTTGGTCCCTGTGCGCGCCGGCCTGGCCCCGCTGCTCGCGGTCGTCTCGGAGCCTCTCGCCGCCGCGGTCTATGGTCTCGGACTTCTCGGCGCTCCCGAAGCCGTCACGCGGTTGCTGGTGGTGGGGGCGGGGCCGATGGGCGTGGTCACCGCGGTGGCGGCGCGTCTGCTGGGGGTTGCGGAAGTCGCTCTCGTGGACGCGTCCGAGCGCAGGGTGCAGAGTGCGGTGGACAACGGATTCGTGGAAGCGGGCCTCGCAGCGTGCCCGTCGTCACGACGCTTCCCCGCCGCTGCCGCCCTGTACGGAGGGGCCGGTCCGGATGCGGTGGCGCTGTGTGTGGGGAGAGGGCAACGACGTGAGGCACTCGGTCAGGCCGTCGCCGTCGCGGCTGCCGGCGCCTGCATCGATCTGACGACGGGGTTCGGGCCGGGAGAGAAGATCAGTGAGATTCCGGATGTCGAACTGAATCCGATTCGTCGAAGCAACGTGTGCGGCAGCCCGCGGTCCGGACACAGGCTCGAAGCGCGGACCCGCGAGGGGAAGATCATTCATCTCACCGGACATCGCGGGACCTCGCCCGAGCACATGAGCCGAGCCATGGGCATGCTGCTGCGTCATCCCGACGTCTTCCGGCGGGTCATCACCGACGTGGTGTCGGTGGAAGGCGCTCCGCGAGCAGTCGCGGACCTCGTGCAGCAACGCAGGGATCCGAACACGGCGCCCTACCGCAAGCTGGTGGTGTCGCTGGGATCGTCATGAGGGGTCGGCGTCAGCGGTTGCGGGCCGCTCGCCAGGTCAGGACCAGGAATCCGCGGAGGAAGGTGGCTCCGCTCGCGAGAGCTGCGAAGAGGAAGCTGACGGCGATGCTTCCGGCCCAGGTGTCGCCGTACGGGACTTTGGAATTCAGAAGTCCCGACTGGAGGAGCAGGAAGAGCCCGACGGCCGCGACGAGAATGAGGGCTGCGCTCATCACCGCTCGAACGCGCCGCTTGCTTTTCTCGGCGGTGTGAAAACTCCGAACGGCGGTCCTGTGACTGCGGGCCCCGACCACCAGCGATTCGATGAGGTCGTGGACGTTGGACGACGCTATGTACATCGTCGTCACGACCCAGATGCCCAGACCTTCGGACTTCACCAACATCACTGGGTTCTGTCGGTCTTCGGTGTACAGGAGCGGGAGCCAGTCCTTCGACCAGCTCTGAAAGGCCCCGGTGTACATCTTGGTCGGGTTGAGCTCTTCCATCGACCGCACACTCGTCGATCCCGGGGGGAACCACGACGTTCCGGGGGGCTGGGAGTAGGCGGAGTGAATGGGGGCGGCGACCCCCTGGACGATCGGATGCTCCCTGAGGCGAGGGTTGACTTGGACGGTCGAACCGAACGGGTAGGTCTCGCGCGCCAGGACGGCGATCTGGCCCGGGAAGAGAATGTCGTAGGCGCGTTGCGCCGGACGCCATCGCTTGGGCTGATTCTCCATGATCACAACACCGCCGCGCCGCACGAACTGAATGAAGTGATCGTCGTAGAAGGCGAGGATGTCCTGGGCGCGGTCCGCCGCGTACATGACCGCCCCGTCCAGTACGCACCAGTTGAATATGACGACGTCGTAGGCGTAGATGTTGAAGAACAGCCGCGCTTCCATGTTCGCCTGAAGGCTGACGAGTTCGACCTGGAGATCAGGTATGGACGTCAGTTGTTCGTCCCAGAAGCATGTTCTTCGTCTTGCGGGATCCAGGTCGTCCACGATGACGGCCACCTTCATCCTCGGTCCTCGCCTTCGATGACGTCGAGCATCCTTGTGAGCATGTCGAAGTCCCCGACGGACAGAACACGGTCCGCTTCGACCCGGACGGCGGACTGCTCTCGGCGGCACAGGACGCCGACGCTGGAATCGCGGAGTTCGAGAGGGGTCTGGATGTCGGATCGATAGGAATCGCCCACGACGACGATGGAGAGCGACTGCAGAGGTGTGTCCAGGTCACGGGAAATACCTGAGAAGACGAACTCGTAGAAATCTTTGCTGGGCTTGTCGATCGGGTCCCCGATGAAGGACGATGCATAGCTGATGCCGTGATCGCGGAGATTGACCATCCGTTTGCGTTTGTCTCTTCGCGACACTCGAGGATCGTAGGAGAATTGCCCATTGTCGCACTCGTGATATCGAGCGTCGCTGGAGGTCATGAGGTAAACGGGCATGCTGCGCGACGCCAGCCTTCGGGAGAAGCGGGCAGCGTCGGGGAAGACGAGCGGGTGCTCGCGCATGTGATCCCAGTAACGGTCGACGCAGCGGTTCAGCTCTTCCGGCGGGAGGCTTGCGCCGCAATCCTCGACGGCGACGCGCAGGAGGATCTCACGGCTGAACAGGCGTGTCGTTCCCCACCTTTCCCGGATGTCGACCTGGTGGCCGCGGACTCGCGACTCGAGTTCCTTCACGGAGTTCAGCGCGGCCCTGTCGGCGGTCGACGCCTGTTGATGGAGCACCAGGAGCTCGTCGAACACCTCGCGAAAGCGACGGGCCACCGAGGCGGCCAGGGAGGTCGTCATGCTCCCCGACAGTTCCGACGCCAGAGACTCGGCTGCGTCGTGATGCATCGCCCGGGTGTCGGTGAGGGTGTCGTCGACGTCGAGGAGCCATACGACGGTGCGATCGGGCGCAGGGAGGGCGTGACTGATCCATCCCGGGATTTCTTCCGGTCTCATCGGGTGTCTCTTTCGACGGTGTGGCACAGGCGGAAGGAGTCCGAACGGGGTGGCGTGCCGCCCAGCAGGCCGGCGGTGACGGCCGCGCCGACGGCGCCCGTCAGCGAGCCGTGCGCCGCTACGCATATGCGCACTCGCCGGGCCGGGGCCGGGAACGCGTGCCGGGAGACGCCGGCCTGCACGGGATCGGTCAGTCGTCGCCCGAGGGCGGCGACTCCGCCGCCGAGGACGACCATCTCGGGATTCAGTACGTTGACCATGCCGGACACGGCTGTGGTAAGCGCATCCACCGCTTCTCGCAGCGCCCTTTCCGCGGCGGAATCCCCCTTGCGCAATGCGGTCCGGAAATCCATGTTCGAAGCGACTTCGGCTGCGGCTGTGAATTCGGATACGACTTCGGCTGCGGCTGCGGCTGCGGCTGCGGCTGCGGCTGCGACGTCGGCTGAGCCATGCGGTCTTGCTTCCTCGGCCTTCAGCTCGGCATAGCGCGCGTTGATGGCGGTGCCTGAGGCGTACGCGTTGAGGCAGCCTTTGCTGCCGCAGTCGCACTGTCTGCCGGAAGGCTCGACGACGAGATGGCCGATCTGCCCGGCGGTGCCGTCGCTTCCCCGCAGCGGTTTCCCGTCCAGGAGAACCGCGCCGCCCACTCCCGTGCCCAGCGTGAGACCGACAAGGCAGCTCGGTCTCCCGTGCGGCGGCAAGCTCGCGATATGTCCTAACGCCGCCATGGTGGTGTCATTGTCGACGGTGACGGGGACGTCGAGACGCGATCCCAGCAGCGACTCGAAGTCGACGTCACGCCACGCAGGCAGAATGATGGAATCCCGGAAGGTTCTGTCCGGCGCGATGAGTCCGGGCAGCCCCACTCCGACAGCGTGGAGAGCTTCGCGAGCGGAGCGCGTCGTCTCCAATAAGGAATCGATCAGTCGCCGGCATTGGCTCGCGGATTGCTCCGGAGTGCCTGAGCGGTCCGTGGGCTCGACGATATCGGCCAGGACTGTGCGACAGCCGGACATGAGAACAGCGGCAGTCTTTGTGCCGCCCACGTCGATCCCCACCGTCAGACGGCTGTCCACCCGTGCCTCCCGCCAAGAGGAACTTCCCGTGAAGGATAGCGGCGGCAGTCGATCTCGGGTAGGGAACCGTGGAGTTGTGAAGATATGGCCGGGGTGAGGCCGGGGGCGTGCCGAGCGGCGTGAGTCGTCTGGTGACCCGAATCCGCATTGCCGAATGCCTGCGGCGGCACGCCGGACCGAGTGATCTTCGAGATCCCGTGCCGCCAAAGCCCGCCAAAGCCCGCCAAAGCCTGCCAAAGCACGTCCGAGGCCGCCAAAGCCCGTCCAAGCCCGTCCAAGGCCGTGCGATGCCGTCCTCGGGCCGTCCGAGGTCGGCCGGCGCTGGCAGACGCCGCCCGCGGGTGACCACCCCCACCCCCCCGCTGGCCTGGGCCCCCGCGGATGATCTGCGACACTGGTCGTGTTATGCCGAAGCCCGGAGAACTCACATTCGTCGCCCCCCGCGGAGCCCAGAAGCCGCCGCGGCATCTTGCCGATCTCTCGCCCGCCGAGCGGAAGGAGGTCGTGGCGGAGGTCGGGGAGAAGCCGTTTCGTGCCAAGCAGCTCTCGCAGCACTACTTCGCGCGCTACGCGCACGACCCGGCGGAGTGGACCGACATCCCCGCCGGTTCCCGCGAGAAGCTGCGCGAGGCGCTGCTGCCGGACCTGATGTCGGTGGTGCGGCACCTGTCCACGGACCAGGGGACCACGCGCAAGACGCTGTGGCGGCTGTTCGACGGCACGCTCGTGGAGTCGGTGCTGATGCGGTACCCGGACCGGGTGACCATGTGCATCAGCTCGCAGGCGGGCTGCGGGATGAACTGCCCGTTCTGTGCGACCGGGCAGGCGGGGCTCGACCGGAACCTGTCCACCGCCGAGATCGTGCACCAGATCGTCGACGGGATGCGGGCGCTGCGGGACGGCGAGGTGCCCGGCGGGCCGGCGCGGCTGTCGAACATCGTGTTCATGGGGATGGGCGAGCCGCTCGCGAACTACAAGCGGGTCGTGGGAGCCGTGCGCGCCCTCACCGACCCGGCGCCCGACGGGCTCGGGCTGTCCCAGCGGGGCATCACCGTGTCGACGGTCGGGCTGGTGCCGGCCATCCACCGGTTCGCCGACGAGGGCTTCAAGTGCCGGCTCGCGATCTCCCTGCACGCCCCCGACGACGAGCTGCGCGACACGCTCGTCCCCGTGAACACGCGGTGGAAGGTGCGCGAGGTGCTGGACGCCGGGTTCGAGTACACCGAGCGGTCGGGCCGCCGGCTGTCCATCGAGTACGCGCTGATCCGGGACATCAACGACCAGGCCTGGCGTGGTGACCGGCTCGGCCGGCTGCTGCGCGGCAAGCCCGTGCACGTCAACCTGATCCCGCTGAACCCGACCCCGGGCTCGAAGTGGACGGCGTCCCGGCCGGAGGACGAGAAGGCCTTCGTCGAGGCGATCGCCGCACACGGGGTGCCGGTCACCGTCCGCGACACCCGCGGCCAGGAGATCGACGGCGCCTGTGGCCAGCTCGCGGCCACCGAGAGGTAATCTGGCCACATCACGTCATCAGATTCGGACATCTTCATATTCCGACAGGGGAGCGCCACAGCGCTGAGAGTGCGGCAACCGGGCCGCAGACCCTCTGAACCTCGCCCAGGTCATTCTGGGTAGGAAGTTCGGTCATCACTCGAGCTGTTGCGCCCTGCCCGGGGTCCCGCGCGGACCCCGGGCAGGGCCGCGTCTCTTCCTGGTCCGTCCCAGGAGGAAATCCAGTGCAGAACAAGACCTTCGTCGCCGCGGCCGTCGGGCTCGGCCTGGTCGCCCTCACCGCGTGCGGGTCGTCGGCGGACGGGAAGGGCGAGACGGAGTCCAAGACCGTCACCCTGGTCAGCCACAACTCGTGGGCCGTCTCCAAGGGCGTGCTCGCGGACTTCGAGAAGCAGTCCGGCTACCGGGTGAAGGTCCTCAAGGACGGCGACGCCGGGCAGGCCGTCAACAAGGCGATCCTCACCAAGGACCATCCGCAGGGCGACGTCTTCTTCGGCGTCGACAACACCCTGCTCTCCCGCGCCCTCGACAACGGGCTGTTCCAGTCGTACGAGGCGAAGGGGCTGGACCAGGTCGGCGCCCAGTACCAGCTGGACGTCGGCAAGCACCGCGTGACGCCCGTCGACTTCGGCGACATCTGCGTCAACTACGACAAGGCGTACTTCACCGAGCACAAGCTGGCCCCGCCGGCGACCTTCGACGACCTGGTGAAGCCCGCGTACAAGGACCTCCTCGTCACCGAGAACGCCTCCACCTCCTCGCCCGGTCTCGGCTTCGTGCTCGGCACCGCCGCGCAGTACGGCGACACGGGCTGGGAGGGCTACTGGAAGAAGCTCAAGGCGAACGGGGTGAAGGTCGTCGACAGCTGGGACCAGGCCTACACGGAGGAGTTCTCCGGGTCCGCCGGCGGCAAGAAGGCCAAGGGGGACCGTCCGCTCGTCGTCTCCTACGCCTCCTCGCCGCCCGCCGAGGTGGTCTTCGGCGACCCCAAGCCGGCCACCGCGCCCACCGGCGTGGCGACCGGCACCTGCTTCCGGCAGGTCGAGTTCGCCGGGCTGCTGGGCAACGCGGCGAACTCCAAGGGCGGCAAGGCGCTGATCGACTTCCTGATCAGCAAGAAGTTCCAGCAGGACATGCCGTTGAACATGTTCGTCTACCCGGTGGTGAAGGGCGCGGCCGTGCCCGCCGAGTTCACGCAGTACGGGCCCGCCGCCGAGCACCCCGAGACCATGGACCCGGCGAAGATCGCCGACCGTCGCGACCAGTGGGTCAAGTCGTGGACCTCGCTCGTACTGAAGTAGCCCCGTCCAAGGGAGCCTCTGGAGGCCCGGGAGCCTCCAAAGGCCGAGGGGGCCGGAGCGCCGGGGGAGCCCGGGGCTCGTGGGGGAGCGCGGCGGCGCGGCTCGGTCTCATGGCCGTGCCCGTCGCGTTCTTCGCGATCTTCTTCGCCTACCCGGTCGCCGCGATCGTCGCCCGCGGGCTCCACAGCGACGGCTCCTGGCGCTTCGGGCAGCTGTGGGACGTGCTCGCGCAGTCCGACATCCGGCACGTCCTGTGGTTCACCCTCTGGCAGGCGCTGGCCTCCACCGCGCTCACCCTGCTGGTCGCGCTGCCTGCCGCCTATGTCTTCGCACGGCTCGACTTCCCCGGAAAGCAGGTGCTGCGGGCCGTCGTCACCGTGCCCTTCGTGCTGCCGACGGTCGTGGTCGGCACGGCTTTCCTGGCGCTCGTCGGCCGTGGCGGGCTGCTGGACGAGCTGGTGGGCGTACGGCTGGACACCACGGTGTGGGCGATCCTGCTGGCGCACGTGTTCTTCAACTACGCGGTCGTCGTACGGACGGTGGGCGGGCTGTGGGCGCAGCTGGACCCCCGGCAGGAGGAGGCGGCGAGGACGCTGGGCGCCTCCCCTCTGCAGGCCTGGCGCACCGTCACCCTGCCGGCGCTCGGGCCCGCCGTCGCCGCCGCCGCGCTGATGGTGTTCCTCTTCACCTTCACCTCGTTCGGCGTGGTGCAGATCCTCGGCGGCCCCACCTTCTCCACCCTCGAGGTGGAGATCTACCGGCAGACTTCCGAGCTCTTCGACCTGCCGACGGCCGCCGTCCTCACCATCGTGCAGTTCGCCGCCGTGGGCGCGATCCTCGCCGTGCACGCCTGGACGGTGCGGCGCAGGGAGTCCGCGCTGCGGCTCGTCGACGCGGCGGGCACGGCGCGCCGGCCGCGCGGTGCGGGGCAGTGGACGCTGCTCGCCGGGGTGCTCGCCACGATCGTCGTGCTGCTGGCGCTGCCGCTCGCGGTGCTGGTGCAGCGCTCGTTCGACGCCCCGGACTTCGCCTACTACCGGGCGCTGACCAGCGACGACGGCAACGTGTTCCTCGTTCCGCCGATCGACGCGATCGGCAACTCGCTTCAGTACGCCGTCGTCGCGACCGCCATCGCCGTCTTCGTCGGCGGGCTCGCCGCGGCGGCGCTCACCCGGCGGGACGCCGGACGGCTGGTGCGCGGCTTCGACGCGCTGCTGATGCTGCCGCTGGGCGTCTCCGCGGTGACCGTCGGCTTCGGCTTCCTGATCGCGTTGGACGAGCCTCCGCTGGACCTGCGGACCAGCTGGATCCTCGTCCCGCTCGCGCAGGCTCTGGTCGGCGTCCCCTTCGTCGTGCGGACCATGCTGCCGGTGCTGCGGGCGGTGGATCAGCGACTGCGCGAGGCCGCCGCCGTGCTGGGCGCGTCCCCGTGGCGGGTCTGGCGGGAGGTGGACCTGCCGTTGGTGCGGCGGGCGCTGCTCGTCGCGGCCGGGTTCGCCTTCGCGGTGTCGCTGGGGGAGTTCGGGGCGACCGTGTTCATCGCGCGGCCCGACAACCCGACCCTGCCGGTCGCCGTTGCGCGGCTGCTCGGCCGGGCCGGAGAGCTCAACTACGGCCAGGCGATGGCCCTTTCGACGATTCTGATGGTGGTGTGCGCGGTGGCGCTGCTGGTGCTGGAGCGACTGCGGACCGACCGGACGGGGGAGTTCTGATGCTGCTGGAGCTGGAACGCGCGACGGTGCGGTTCGGCGGGCACGCCGTCCTCGACGAGGTCGATCTCGCGGTCGCCGAGCACGAGGTGGTGTGTGTGCTCGGGCCCAGCGGCAGCGGAAAGTCGACGCTGCTGCGGGCGGTGGCCGGACTCCAGCCGCTGGAGAGCGGACGGGTCCGGCTCGACGGACGGGACCAGGCCGGCACCCCGGCGCACCGGCGCGAACTCGGGCTGATGTTCCAGGACCACCAGCTGTTCCCGCAGCGGGACGTCGCCGGCAACGTGGCCTTCGGGCTGCGGATGCGCGGCTTGCCGAAGGGCCGACAGGGCGACCGGGTGCGGGAGTTGCTCGAGCTGGTCGGGCTGCCGGGTGCGGGCGGCCGCGCCGTGGCCGCGCTCTCCGGCGGTGAGCAGCAGCGGGTGGCGCTGGCCCGGGCGCTCGCCCCGAGCCCCCGGCTGCTGATGCTCGACGAGCCGCTCGGGCAGCTCGACCGGTCGCTGCGCGAGCGGCTCGTCGTGGAACTGCGGGAGCTGTTCGGCCGGTTGGGCACGACCGTGCTGGCGGTCACGCACGACCAGGGCGAGGCGTTCGCGCTCGCCGACCGGGTCGTGGTGATGCGGGACGGCCGGATCGCCCAGTCGGGCACGCCCCTCGAGGTGTGGCAGCGGCCGGCGGACGCGTTCGTCGCGCGCTTCCTCGGCTTCGACAACGTGGTGGAGGCGACCGTCACGGGCGCGGTGGCGGTCACGCCGTGGGGGAAGGCGCCGGTGCCGGCCGGCTCCGGGCAGGGAGCGCGCACGCTGCTCGTACGGCCGGCCGGCGTTCGCCTGGCGGGCGCGGACGAGGGACTGCGCTGCACGGTCGCAGCGCGCACCTTCCGGGGCGCCCATGTCGCCCTGCGCCTGCAGCCGCAGGACGCGCCGACGCTCGAGGCGGTGTGCGCGCTGCGTGACGCACCCGCGGTCGGCGACGCCGTGGGAGTCTCCTTCGACTCGGCCGAAATCGTGGTGCTGGACTGATCCGTCGGCGCCCGCGGTGTGCCACGGCAGGGCGCTCGACAGCGCCGTCCGGGCGCGCCGGATGTCCCACGGGATCACCGTGCAGCGCGACGGGGCTCCTGCCCCTGCTGCATGCGGACGGCCCGCCCCGGTGAGGGGCGTGC
>NZ_JBEPBI010000146.1:0-19942 GCF_040299045.1 Streptomyces sp. NPDC001027 | reverse complement strand
GCGGCGAGCGCGCCGCCGAGGGCGAGGGCTGCTGCGGATACTGCGGCAAGACGGGTGAGCATGTTCGCTCGGGTGTGCTTGGCCATGGATGTCCCCGTGGGTGAGAGCTTGAGTCGATGAGTGCCGTGACTCGGCGAGTGCACGATCGACGGGTACGTGGATCTTGTGCGCGCCGATCGGTGAATGCCTGAGCGGTGAATTCTTGGGTCGTGAATGCGCAGTGGTGAAAGCGTGGTGCGGTGTCGCTGCGAGGCCGATCGGTCGGTTCGGCCCTGCTCGGTGCGACACCAAGAGCATCGGCCGTCTCCCCGGCCGACTGCAACGGTCTTCGCCCGATCGGCTGTGGTGGAACCATCCCAGCCCATCTGACGTGCAGGTATACGAGTGCCTGGGATGACCGCCGGGCCGGACGAGCACGGGGGAACAGTGTCGACCGACGACAGTGCAGGCGAAGTGACCGCGTTCGCGGCGCTGCTGACGGAGTTAAAGGAGCGCACGGAGCGCAGCTACGGCTCCCTCGCCCGCAGGCTGGGCATGAACACGTCGACGCTGCACCGCTATTGCGCGGGGGAAGCGGTTCCACAGGATTTCGCTCCCGTCGAGCGGCTCGCGGACTTCTGCGGGGCGACGCAGGACGAACGCCTCGAATTGCACCGACGGTGGTTGCGAGCGGTGGCGGCACGACAGCGGCCCCGGAGCACAGGGGCGGAAGCGGAGCCGGAGGGGGCGAAAGCGGAGGCGGAAGCAACGGAAACGCCGGCAACTCCGGACGCGAAGTCAACCGAGGTACGGCCCGGAAACCGGACACCCCAGATTCCTCAGGAAACAGCGGAAACCCTCGGCCAAGGCACAGCGAGGAAAAACGCGGAAGCAGCAAGCGCGGCGGGAAGCACGGAAACCCGGTCGCAACCGGCTACCCCGGCTTCCCCAGTGGTGCAGATCCAGAAGCAGGGCGAGCAACGCGAGCGGCAAGCGTCTTCCCGCCCCTGGTATCGCAACCGGCGCGCCACGGTCCTCGTCGGCGTCGGCTGTGCGCTGCTCGCCACTTTGGGCACGCTCTCCGCGCTGCCGGACGGCGGCCGCCACCCGGATTCCGTCGATGCGGCCCGCTCCACCGCGTCGACCTCCGTCGCGCCGACCGGGGCTGCCGTTCCCCACCGGTCCTCCACTCCCACCGGCTCCGCCTCCGCCTCGCCCACGCCCGCCGCGATCTCGCCCGTCTCCGCGTCCGGCAGCGCCCTTCCGTCGCACGACGCGGCTCCGACCGGCGGCAGGAAGGCGCCCGCGAACACCGGCGTGCCGCTCGCCTGGACGGCCGACTCCCAGGTCTGGGCGCTCGGCTGCGGTCATGACTACGTCATCGACAAGCCGCCCGCGCAGGTTCCCCCGCCCCCGACGGAACAGGACGCCAGCCCCTGGGCGTCGGCACAAGGTGCGGTGCACGGGCGGGAGACGAACGTGGAGATCTCCGTGCAGGGCCGCAGCTCCACGGCGGTCGTGCTGACGGCGCTGCGTGTACGGGTGGTCGGTCGTGCCGCACCCGCGCCGGGCACGGTGTACGCCATGGACCAGGGCTGCGGCGGCTCGCTCAGCAAGCGTTTCTTCGCGGTCGACCTGGACAAGGACCGTCCCGTGGCGCACTCGGTCGCCGGCAACGACGCGGGCACGCCGATCCCCGCGGTGAGCCTGCCCTACCGCGTGTCGAACAAGGACCCCGAGGTGCTGCTCGTCACGGCGCGGACCGAGAACTGCGACTGCAACTGGTACCTCGAGCTGGACTGGTCCTCCCAGGGCCGCACCGGCACGGTGCGCGTCGACGACCACGGCCGCCCGTTCCGCACCAGCGGCATCAAGGGGCTGCCGCGCTACTGGTACGGCTCGGACGAGGGCGAGCGCCGATGGGTCCCGGCAACCGACTGAAGCCCGGTCGGCGGAGCCGCCGTGAGCCTCGAGGGCTCCGCCGGACCGACGGCCCGCCGGACCGGCGGAGCGCGTGGCCGGCGGAGCGCGGTGGCCGGCGCCGCCCACCGCGCCGGCGGCTCGCCGCCGGGATGCACCGTCAGAGGCAGGGGACGTTGCGCAAGTCAGAGGCGTGGGACGTTGCGCAGATTGGAGCGGGCCATCTGCAGCATCCGGCCCACTCCGCCGTCCAGGACGATCTTCGAGGCGGACAGGGCGAACCCGGTGACCATGTCGGCGCTGATCTTCGGCGGGATGGACAGGGCGTTGGGGTCGGTGACGACGTCGACGAGGGCCGGGCCCTTGTGTCGGAAGGCGTCCCGCAGGGCTCCGGCCAGTTGCTTGGGTTTCTCGACCCGCACGCCGTGAGCCCCGCAGGCGCGTGCCACGGCCGCGAAGTCGGGGTTCTTGTTGGTGGTGCCGTACGAGGGCAGACCGGCGACCAGCATCTCCAACTCCACCATGCTCAGCGAAGAGTTGTTGAAGAGGACCACCTTCACCGGCAGGTCGTACTGGACGAGCGTCAGGAAGTCGCCCATGAGCATGGAGAAGCCGCCGTCCCCGGACATCGAGACCACCTGGCGGCGGCGGTCGGTGAACTGTGCGCCGATCGCCATCGGCAAGGCGTTCGCCATCGAGCCGTGCGTGAAGGAGCCGATGACCCTACGGCGGCCGTTGGGCGTGAGGTAACGCGCCGCCCAGACGTTGCACATGCCCGTGTCGACCGTGAACACGGCGTCGTCGTCGGCGATGTCATCGAGGACGGCGGCGACGTACTCGGGGTGGATGGGAACGTGTTTCTCCACTTTCCGTGTGTACGCCTTCACCACCCCCTCCAGCGCATCGGCATGCTTCTTCAGCATCCGGTCGAGGAAGCGCCGGCTCTCCTTGGCCCGTACGCGCGGAATGAGGCAGCGCAGCGTCTCGCGTACGTCACCCCACACCGCGAGGTCCAGCTTGGAGCGGCGGCCGAGATGCTCGGGCCGTACGTCGACCTGGGCGATCTGCACGTCGTCGGGGAGGAAGGCGTTGTACGGGAAATCGGTTCCGAGCAGGATCAGCAGGTCGCACTCGTGCGTGGCCTCGTATGCGGCGCCGTAGCCGAGGAGGCCGCTCATGCCGACGTCGTACGGGTTGTCGTACTGGATCCATTCCTTGCCGCGCAGGGCGTGCCCCACCGGCGACTTGACCTTTCCGGCGAACTCCATGACCTCGGCGTGCGCGCCCGCCGTGCCGCTCCCGCAGAAGAGGGTCACCTTGTCGGCGGCGTCGATCATCTCGACGAGCGCGTCGATCTCGGCGTCACCGGGCCGGACCGTGGGGCGGGAAGTGACGAGAGCGGTTTCGACCGCCTTCTCCGGTGCGGGCTGATCGGCGATGTCACCGGGAAGCGACACCACGCTGACGCCGCTGCGGCCGACCGCGTGCTGAATGGCGGTGTGCAACAGACGTGGCATCTGTTTCGGGCTGGAGATCATCTCGCTGTAGTGGCTGCATTCGCGGAACAACTGGTCCGGGTGCGTTTCCTGGAAGTAGCCGAGGCCGATCTCGCTGGAGGGGATGTGAGAGGCGAGGGCGAGGACCGGCGCCATCGAGCGGTGTGCGTCGTAGAGACCGTTGACGAGGTGGAGGTTGCCGGGCCCGCAGGAGCCCGCGCATACGGCGAGCCTCCCGGTGATCTGCGCTTCCGCGCCGGCGGCGAACGCAGCCGTCTCCTCGTGGCGGACGTGGACCCAGTCCACGGCACGGTTGCGGCGCACCGCGTCCACCACGGGGTTGAGGCTGTCGCCCACCACGCCGTAGAGGCGTCGCACGCCCGCACGGGCGAGGATGTCCACGAACTGCTCGGCGACGTTCTGCTTGGCCATGGATCGACGCACCCTTCAGTCGCTGCCGGGTTCTCCCCTCCACAGTGGCCGCGGCGGCCCGCTCACGCCTCCCAGACGGCCGCCGCGGTCCGGTCGTCGGCGTAGCCCTTCACCCTCACCTGGGTGTCGGCGAGGAAGGCCGCCAGACCGGGCGGAGTGGGGCCAGACCAGCGTCCCGTCAGATGGGCGGACAGGTCCGGCTCGCCGCGCAGGGGGTCGGCGAAGCCCCCGGTGCACATCAGGAGCGTGTCCCCCGGGCGGGCTACCGAGGCGCGGAAGCGGAACGGTTCCCGGGGCGGCTCAGGGGCCGGGTCATAGGGGCTCGGGGGCGTCGCGACGCCGAGGTCCATGGTGAGCCGGTCGCCCTCGGGCGTCTCGGCCGGCGGCGACCCGAACCCGACGACGGGCTCGCCGGCGACCTCGCCGACCCGTGGCTCGATGTCCCGCCAGACGCCGCCGCGCAGCCGGAACAGTCCGCCGCCGCCGACGCCGAAGAACACGCGCGTACGGCATTCGGGGTCGGCGGGCAGGAGGAGGCAGCGCAGCGTGGCCGCGTACTCCTCCGGTGCCAGGCCCTGCTCCGCGGCGCTGGCGCGGAGCCGGCCGAGACTGCGGTCGGTGAGGCGGTGCAGGCCCGACTTCAGGTCGCCGCGCCGGGCCGCACGGATGTCCTCCGCCAGGCGGACGTGGCTGCGGCCCACGGCCCGCCCGATCCACTGACACGCCTCGGCGGCCGCCCGGTGCGCTCCCGGCGTGGCCCTGGCGCCGGTCGCCATCGCAACGAGGATCAGCGCATGATCACCCGTGCCGAAGCGGGCGGTGAGAAGCGAGTCGCGGCGCGGCTCCCCCCGGTAACGTGCGGAATCCCCTCGCACGGACACCGCCCGCAAGGCGCAGGTCCCGTAGCGGGCCCCGTCCAAGACGGTGTCGGCGACCAGATCGTCCAGTTCGTCCGGGTCGGCGGGCGGCAGGGCGGTGGGCTCGGAGTCGTACGTGGGCGGCCCCGAACCGACGTAGTCCTTGAGATCGAGGGAGGTCGCGGGAGGCGGGCCGGGGAGCGCGGGAACGGGGAGCGCGGGAACGGTGGGCGGATGACCGGGCTCGGGCCCGAAATCGGCTCGAGAACGGGGAGCGCCGTCGGCTCCGGGTGCCCGCTCGGGTGTGGCACGCACCTGCGAAGAGGGGGCGGCCGGGGCACTCGGGGCACCTGCGGCAGCCGGTGGGTCGTTGACCGTCGGGGGTGCTGCCGTGCCGGCGGCGTGGACGGTGGGGGCGGTCGGAGGCGGCGGGACGTGCGCCGGACGGGGCGGCGCCGTGGGCGGCGGCGGGGCTCCGAGATCGCCGCGTGCGCCGAGCGGTTCGGCGGTGGAGATCGGGGCCGGACCCGTGGGCGGGGGTGGGACGGCAGGCGCCTGTGACGGGACCGACGTCGGGGGGCCGGCCGCGGCGGACGCCGTGTCCGGTGCCGTGGGAGCGCTGGTCGCGGACGGCCCGGGCCCTGGGGACGGCCGCTCGGAGAACCCCGGCGGCAACGGGCCGGACGGAAAGTTCGAGGGTCGGGGTGGGATGTCGGACGGCGGTTCCCAGGGAGCGCGGTGCCGACCCCGCGAAGCGGCCTCCGAAGCGACGTCTGTTGTTTCCCCACCAGGGGCTACACCTGCGTCGGCAACCGTTTTCACATCGAATGGGGTCGCACCGGGTGCCGTACGCGGGTCGAAATGCCTTTCCGCGTTGTCGATGCCCGAACCTGTTTCGACAGCGGTTTCGCGCTGCGAGAGGTTCCGCGGCGCGGTTTCCCGCTGCGACAGATTCCGCGGATCCCAGCCCGCACCGCCCCGGGCGTCCTCCTCGGCACCGCCGCGCACGGCCGCCTGCCCCGAATCGGGTGGGGCGCCTGGCCCGGAATTGGTTTCGGTAACAGATTCGCCGGCCGGCTCGACATCCGGCGGGGAAACCGGCTCGGAACCGGGCTCAGAAACGGGATCCGCACCAGGCTGCTGACCAGCTCGTCGACCTGGCTCAGGAATCAGGTCGGCCCCAAGGTCGGAAAGCGATTCCGCGACGGGTCGGGCGACGGGTCGACCTCGCGGCGGCGGCACAGTGGAACCGGTTGCCGACGACGTCCCCGCCGTCGCGCCGTCATCCGGCGACGTCCACCAGTCGACTCCCCCACCAGCGCCACTGCGTCCGTCACGCGGAGCCGGCACGGAACTCACACCGCGGGACCCGGACGAGAACCCGCCGCCGGGCCCCGCCCCGCGCACATTCCCGGGCCCGGCCCCAGGCACGTTCCCGTACCCGCCGCCGGCAGCCGCGTCCACGCCGTCCGCCGCACCGCTGGCGCTGCCCGCACGGCTCCACTCTCCCGCCCCTCCCCCGTCTCTCCCGCCTCCCGCATCGCCCGGACGACCGGTGCCGTGAGCAGCGTCCTCACCGACTGAGGGACCCCCGCCGCCCGTGCCCCCGTCCTCTCCCCTGTCCGCTCCCTCCGCCGCGCCCGCGGAGCGCACCGCTCCCGCGGCCGAGGCGAAGCGGTCGTCCAGGGAGTCGGCGGCGGGTGTGGGTCCGGTGTCCTCGGTGGCGTCGTCGTACAGCTGACCCCACCAGTCGTCCTCGTGACCGGTGGGCCTTCCCCCCTGCTGACTCATGCCCCCGATTGTCCACCGCGCGGGCCGCAGGAAAACGGGGCATCCGCAAAATCCGTCCCGTCCGACCTCATCGGAGAGCATGCCGGGCGAAGTACTGCACATCAGTGCGACGAAAGGGGTCAGAAGTCGCCGGACGGTTCCACCCCCCACGGGAGAACCGTCCGGCGACATGGGTGACCCGGGCTCGTATCCCCTGTGCGCCCCTGCGCGCGTCAAGAGTCCGGGTCACGCTTGTCGGAGACCTCGGAGCGCGGTTCGGCGACCGGCCGTTCCGGGTCTGCACGGCGTTCCCGGAACACCTCTGTGGATTCACTGGATGATCACGGGTTTCCGCCGTCGCCCACACCTTGGCAGAGTGACCGACGGTACGGCGATGATGTACGACGGCGGGTTTACGCCGTGGCCGTTTCCCGCCAGCCACGGGGGCGCGCATCACACAGAGACCGCCAGAAACACTCAAAAAACGTGGGAAACGAGAGGGAGGGCCGGCGCCTGATGCTGAGAGCGATAGGGCTCGACGAGACGCACGAGTCGGCATACCGGGAGCTGGTGACCGTCGGCGCGGCCGATGTGCCCCACCTCGCGCGCCGACTGACCCTCGGCGAGCACGACACGGAACGCGCCCTGCGCGGGCTGGAGCGGCACGGCCTGGCCGCCCAGTCCTCGGGCCGTCCCGGACGCTGGGTCGCCGCTCCCCCGGGCGTCGCCCTGGGCGCCCTGCTCACCCAGCAGCGTCACGAACTGGAGAAGGCCGAGCTGACGGCGGCGCAGCTCGCCGAGGAGTACCGGGCGACCTCGACCGAGCCGGCGGCGCACGACCTGGTCGAGGTCGTGACGGGCGCCGCTGCCGTCGCCCAGCGCTTCCTGCAGATCCAGCTCGGGGCGAGCCACGAGGTCTGCGCCCTGGTCACCGGCACCACGGTGGCCGTGACCGGCAGCGAGAACGACGCGGAGAAGCAGGCGACCGCCCGTGGGGTGCGCTACCGCGTCGTCCTGGAGCGGGCCGTGCTCGACCAGCCCAACGGCATGGCGGAGGTGGCCGCCGCGTTGGACCGCGACGAGCAGGTGCGGGTGGTGGACGAGGTGCCGACGAAACTGGTCGTCGCCGACCGTTCGCTCGCGCTCGTGCCGCTGAACGCCGGCTCGGCCGAGCCCGCCGCACTGGTGGTCCACGCCAGCGGGCTGCTCGAGCTGCTGTCCGGCCTGTTCGAGTCGGTGTGGCAGGTGGCGTTGCCGCTGCGCTGCGGTGGGCTCGGTGTCGCCGAGCAGGGGCCGGAGGGTCCCGACACCGCCGACCTGGAGATCCTCTCCCTGCTGCTCGCCGGGATGACCGATGCCAGCGTGGCCAAGCAGCTCGATCTGGGGCTTCGGACGGTGCAGCGCCGGGTGAAGGGGTTGATGGAGCTGACAGGAGCGTCGACGCGGCTGCAGCTGGGCTGGCACGCGTACGAGCGCGGCTGGGTGACCCGCGAGCGCTGACCGCGGCAACGCCCTCCCCACACCACCTCTTGACCTGCGCGTTCTTTCCGGCTCGGGCACCCTGGGCAGATGGGAGTGTGGGAACTCCTGCTGGTCGGACTGGTTGTTCTGCTCGGCCTGTGCGGAGTGCTGGTGCCCGGCGTGCCGGGGTCGTGGCTGGTGTGGGCCGCGATCCTGTGGTGGGCGCTGGAAGATCCGCAGCCGGTGGCGTGGGCCGTGCTGGTGGGCGCCACGGTGGCCCTGTTCGTGTCGCAGGTCGTGCGCTGGTCCCTGCCGCCGCGTCGGCTGCGCGCGAGCGGCGCGACCCCCCGGATGGCGGTGTACGCCGGACTCGGCGCGTTCCTCGGCTTCTTCCTGATCCCCGTGTTCGGCGCCGTCCCGGGCTTCATGGGCGGCATCTATCTCTCGGAACGCCTTCGCCTGGGCCGTCACGGCGAAGCGCGGGCCGCCCTGCGCCGAGCGATGCGCTCGGGCGGCTCCAGCGTCCTCGTGGAACTGTTCACATGCCTGCTGATCATGGGCGCCTGGCTGGGCGCGGTGCTGTGGGGTTGACGCCCTCGCGTCACCGGTGTGGACGTCGGACGGGCGGACTCGCGTCGCCGACACAGTGGGCACGACCCGCCGGGCGCCCTCGGCGTCGCCGACCGGCAGGCCCCGGGTGGTCAGGGCCGCGCCTGGAGCGAACCCTCCAGCGTCAGCAGACGCACCTTGCGGTCGAGGCCTCCGGAGTAGCCGGTCAGCGAGCCGTCGGCGCCGATGATCCGGTGACAGGGGCGCACGATGAGCAACGGGTTCGCCCCCACTGCCCCTCCGACGGCCCGTACGGCCATCCGCGACGCCCCGAGGCGCGCGGCGACCTCGCCGTACGTCGTGGTCGCCCCGTACGGGACGGAGTCGAGCGCGGCCCACACCCGCTCGCGAAACGCGGTGCCCTCAGCGCGCAGCGGCAGCCGGAACTCCGTCAGTTCCGCGGCGAAGTAGGCGGCGAGCTGGTCCTCGGCCGAGCGGAAGGGCCCGCGGTCGTGCCGCCAGTCCTCCTGGACGGTTCGTCCGCCCTGCTGCCCGGGCATGGAGAGGCTGGTCAGCGCGCCGTCGGGGTCCGCGGTGAGCAACAGGGGACCGAGCGGGCTCTCCACACGTGCCCAGTAGGTCGGACCGTTCCCCGTCGGGCCCATCCGGCCCATTCCGCCTGCCTGGCCTGCCCCGTTTGCTCGATTTACCCGGCCAGCCGGCCGCACCGTTTCTACGCTTTCTGCGGTTCGCGCGTCCTCGACAGCGTTTGCGGTTTCTGCATTTTCTGCCGTTTCCATGTTTTCTATGTTTTCTACCGTTATTACGGGTTCCATGGTTCCCATGGCATCTATGGTTTGCCGGGGGCATCCGGAATTCGCCGGAGGCCTCGAGGGCGACGGGTTCATCGGGTGGGTCGGCTCCATCGGGTACGTCGACTCCGTCGAGTATGTCGGTTCGGTCGAGACGGTCGGTCGGGTCATCGTTCCTCCCAGGCGCGCAGGTGGCGCACGGCGTACGTGCGCCAGGGGCGCCAGGTGTCGGGGGCCTCCACGCCGGGGGGCGCCACGTCGGGGTCGCCGAGGGCACGGGCCCGGATCTCCGCGACGGCGCCGACGTCCAGGCCGGGAAGTGCGAGCAGTGCTTCCTGTGCGTCGTCCCGGTCGGCGCCGGCGTCCAGGCGTACGGCGCCGTCGGCGAGGGCCGCGGCGAGCGCGCCCAGAGGGCCCCCGGGCTCGGCCTCCGCCAGAACGGCGGGCTCGGGAAAGAGCCGGTTCAGCGACCCGCAGGGTGCGTCGAGAACTTTGCCGTAAGCGCGTACGAGCCTTTCGGCCTCCGCTCGTCCTACGAGGGCCCGCATCGCGTACTCCTCCGGGTCGGCCGCCCCAGGCGCACGCAGCCCGGGCCGCGCGGCGACCAGCGGAGCTAGGCGTGGATCCGCGCCCAGCCGCTCGTCGACGGCGTAGGGGTCGGCGTCCAGATCGAACAGCCGTCGCAGCCGCTGGACGGCGGTGGTGAGATCGCGGGGGTCGGTGAGGCGCAGCCGGGCGTCGAGCCAGCCGCCGGGGTGGACGGCCGACGCGGGGCCCCGGTTTCCCGCGCGCCCGCCCGGACACTCGCTCACGGCGGCGATCCCGGTGCCGTACGGCAGTCGCAGCGTACGGCGGTACGTGCGACGGCCGGTCGGCCCGCTCACCTCTTCCACCCCGGGCACCGCCTGCCGGTGCAGCAGGTCGAACACGGCGGCGTAGTGGTACGGCCCGCGGTGGGCGAGCCGCAGCCCAATCCCGGCGGAAGGGGTGGCGGCGGAGGGGCCCGCGCCGCGACCGGTCGTGCGCCCCGCGGCCCGCAGTTCGGTCGGAGTGGACGCGTACACGTCCCGAACGGTGTCGTTGAACTGGCGCACGCTGGCGAAGCCGGACGCGAAGGCGATCTCGGTGATCGGCAGGCCGGTCGTCTGCAGCAGGATCCGCGCGGTGTGCGCGCGCTGCGCCCGGGCGAGGGCGACCGGTCCCGCGCCCAGTTCGGCGGTGAGCTGGCGCTGGATCTGACGTGCGCTGTAGCCGAGCCGTACGGCGAGACCGGTGACTCCTTCCCGGTCGACGACCCCGTCCCCGATCAGCCGCATCGCCCGGCCGACGACGTCGGCACGTACGTTCCAGTCCGCCGATCCCGGGACGGCGTCCGGCCGGCACCGCCGGCAGGCCCGGAACCCGGAGCCCTGCGCGGCGGCGGCCGTCGCGAAGAAACGCACGTTACGGCGTTTCGGCGTCACGGCGGGACAGCTGGGCCGGCAGTAGATGCCGGTGGTCTCGACGGCGAAGAAGAACTCGCCGTCGAACCGGGCGTCCCTGCTGAGAACCGCCTCGTAACGGTTTTCCTGATCCGTCATGGGTCCAGTCTTCGCCCCTGACTGCGACGCTGCTAGCGGAAATCGGACGTGACACTGGAGGACAGAAAACGGCGGAAACAGTCACCAGTCGGCCGGGCGGTCGGGCGGGCGGTCGGGCGGTCGGGCGGTCGGGCGACGCGCAAAAACGTCTCGCACCGAGAGGGGAAACACGTATCCGGCTCGGTAATCCCGTTACTGCCCTCTCCCATCCGACGTCCGACCGTCGCCCTCGTGCCTCGCCGCAGGGCGTCGACCTCGACCGCCGGCTCGCCGGCTCAGCTCCGAGCCGCCGAGCCGCGGCACCGCGGAACATGGGCCCGGACCCATGAGCCCGGACCGCCCGGCCTGAGCCCCCCGCCGCCGCACGTCGGATGTCCGCCGCCGGAGCCCGCCGCCGGAGCCCGCCGCCGGACATCCGACGTGCGGCTTTCGACGTCCGACGTCGACGTCCCACGCCTCCGCTCGCCGTCACCGAGGGGGAGCGGGCCGCCACGGGCCGCGGCCGCGCTTGGCGTCCGCGGCCGCCCTGCCCTCGGCCTGCCTGCGCTTCCAGTCCTGCCGGACGTCGGCGCGCAGGCGGGCGTCGGACTTGGCGACGATCCACTGGTTCTCACGGACGAGTTTGCGGTAACTCTCCAGCCGCCGTTGGGACAGTTCCCCGTCGTCGACGGCCGCCCGCACCGCGCACCCCGGCTCGGACTCGTGCGCGCAGTCGTGGAAGCGGCAGCCCCGTGCGAACTCCTCGATCTCCGAGAAGACGCGTCCGACCCCGGCGCCGGCGTCGAAGAGGCCGACGCCGCGCAGTCCGGGCGTGTCGATGAGGACGCCCCCGCCGGGCAGTGGGAGCAGATTGCGGGTCGTGGTGGTGTGACGCCCCTTGCCGTCCTGGTCGCGAATGGCCTGGACGCCCATCACGTCGGCGCCGACCAGGGCGTTCGCGAGCGTCGACTTGCCCGCTCCGGACGCCCCGAGCAGCACGGAGGTGCCGTGCCCCAGGATGTCGGCCAGTTCCTCGACGCCCTCGCCGTCGCGGGCGCACACGGTGAGCACGGGCACCCCGGGAGCGCCGGCCGCGACGTCCTCGACGAGGTGGGACAGCGCCACCGGGTCGGGCACCAGGTCGGACTTGGTGAGCACGACGACGGGCTGCGCGCCCGACTCCCAGGCAAGCGCCAGGAAGCGTTCGATCCGTCCGAGGTCGAGCTCGGCGGCGAGCGACATCGCGACGACGGCGTGGTCGACGTTGGCGGCGAGGATCTGCCCCTCGGACCGCTTGGAGGAGGTGGAGCGCACGAAGGCGGTACGGCGCGGCAGGAGCGTCCGGACGTACCGCGGATCCCTGCCCTCGGGATCGACGGCCGCCCAGTCCCCCGTGCACACCACCTTCATCGGGTCGTGAGGGACGACGAACTCGGTGTCGGCGCGAACGACGCCGGCCTCGGTGACGACGTCGCACAGACCGCGGTCGACGCGTACGACACGGCCCGGCAGGAGCTCCTGCGCGGCGTGCGGAGCGAACGCGGCCGCCCAGTCCTCGTCCCAGCCGTACGGGGCGAGCGGATGCGGTGAAACCGCTGTCGAAACGGAAACCGCCGGGACAGAAACAGATGCCGCGGAGCCGGAGGCCGAAGCGGAGGAAGACGGAGAAACGGGGAAAGACAAGGAAAACCCTTCACAGGGCGGTCCCGGCGATGTCCACGTTGCGAAAACGCTTACCCGCGCGAAGCGGAGAGGATGGATGTCAGCCGGAGACCACGGAGGTGGTGTGAACGATCGTCTGGCCGCTGCGCGCAGCGTCCTTCGAGGCGACAGTCATGGGTCACACCTCCGTTTCATGTCCTTGGGGCAGCGGCAGCCGTAGGCCCCGCGCAAGACTCACTCAGGATAGGGACGCCCGCCGGCCGAAGCCACTGGTTTTCCGGCGACCTTCCACGACTGCCGCATCCGCCGCGGTCGCCCCGCCGGCCACCCGGCTCCCGTCTCACCGGCCCCGGCCGAGCGCGGAGTTCACCCGTCGCCCCCCGGACGGGATGGCCCCCCACGGACGCGCGCCCAATCACTCCGCAGGCGGCACGGTCACCCCCAACGACCGGATCACCTCGCAGCCGCCCGGAATCACCTCCAGCGACCCGGTCACCTGCAGTCGGCACGGTCACCCCAGCCACAGCAACAGCTGCGGCCACAGCCCAGCCGAGGGGCCGGCGCCTGCGCGCCGGCCCTCTGCGCTCACTTCCCCGCGCACTCCTGCCCGTTGAGGGCGAACGCGTACGGCGCGGTGTTCTTGCCCTTCCAGGATGCGAGGAACCCGAAGGTGAGGGTGCCGTTCGCCGCGACCGTCCGGTTGTAGTCGGCCGCGGTGGCGGTGACGCGGGAGCCGTCCTGGGCGAGGCTCGCGTCCCACATCTGGTCGACCCGCTGGCCGTCGCGGAAGGACCAGGCCACCTGCCAGGCGTCGAGAGCATGGTCCGTGGTGACGGTGACGGTGGCCTGGAATCCGTCCGGCCACTGGTTGACCAGGTCGTACTGGACCTCGCAGGCCGGGTCCGCCGCGTCGTCCCCGCCTCCGGCGGCGGCCGAGGAGGTGCCCTGCGGCTCGGGGTCGGGCTTGGCGTCGTCGCCCGCCCCCTTCGTCGGCGACGGGCTGGCCGAGGCCCTCGGGGCGGACGAGGACGGCGCCGCGGAGCTGGCGGGCGCGGCGGACGGCACCCGCGTACCGGGACCGGCGACCGGGGTGCTGTCGGTGGGGCCGGCCTTGACGATGCTGTCGCCGCCGGTGTCGCCGGGCATCATCGACACGGCGAGCGCGAGCCCGGAGACGAGGACGGCGGTGACGAGAAGTCCGTTGCGCCGCATCCGTGCCTTGTTCGCGGCTGCCCGGGCGGCCGCTCCCTCGCGGTCCGGCGCGGCCGGGCCGCCGCCGAGGCGCACTTCGGCGGCGCGGCGGCGGCGTTCCAGGTAGGCGAGGCCGCCCCAGCCGATCACGCCCTGGGCGAGGGCGGCAGGCAGTCCTCCGCCGTGCAACCGCAGACAGGCCGCGGCCTCCGCGCACTCCACGCAGGTGGCGAGGTGCCGGGAGAGGTCGGGCGGCGTGTCGGCGGCGGGTGAGCGGGTGACGGCGTCCAGGAGCCGCACGTAGCTGCGACATTCCGCGTCCATCGGGGTGTCGAGATGGTTGCGGTGACAGCGGTCTCGAAACAGACCGCGAACCTCGTTGAGCTCTTCCACCGCGCCGGACTGGTCCAGGCCCTGACGGCGGACGACGGCCTGCAGCGGCAGCGCCTCCACCTCGGCCAGCCACAGCAGCGCGGCGTCCGGTTCCTGCATGTCGCGCAGACCGCGCAGGGCGATGGGACGGCTCAGCGGCGGCCCGACGTACCGTGCGGCCTTGTCCGAGTTGAGCCACAGGCGCAGGTCGGGGTCGAGTTTGTGGCCCTGCCCCTGGGCCTCCCAGGCGGCCGCCGTGGCGCGCACGGCGGTCAGCAGCAGGGGGATCCTGGGCAGCCTGGACGAGCGGCGTCCGGCGCCTCGCGCGGTGCCGGACTCGGCGGCGCGGGCCTCGCGTATGCCGAGTGCGAACGCCTCACGGGCCAGTTGGTTCGCCGCGGTCGAGCCGGACGTGCACAGGTCCGCGTACGACAGGACGGCGTCCCAGCACTCGGAGAACAGTGCGGCCTCAGCGGCGTCCTTCGGGGTCGGCAGGTCGGGCATGGGTCTCCTGCATCCACAAGCAAGGTCAACTCACCATGACGGCAATGGAGTTGGGGGGAACCTCGCGGCAGGGGCAGAGCTTTTCACGTTACCGACACAACTGACAAGCGCCCTGTTCAGATGTCATGTTAAGACAGTAGGACAGGGAGAAGAAGGCGGCCGCGCCCGTTACTCCGGTCAGTGGTACGGACGCGGGCCGTCGTGCGTTCAACGCCGATGCTGTGTTTCTCCATCGGTTGCGCGGACTATACGGTCGCCGCGTCCTGCGCCGGAAGGCTGTCCATGAAGGAACTCACGGAGAAGACGGCGCGGCCGGGTCCGGGCGGGCCGTAGCCGGGGGGCGAGGAGAGCCCGAACTCGTCCATGGCTCCACGGTAGGCCTGCAGCAACCGGATGTGGTACTCCAGCGGGGCGCCCTGCGGGTTGGCCTTGCCGAGCGGCGTGGTGGGCTCCGGGCACCAGGTGGTGAAGCGGGGCGTGATGCCGTGCGACATGAAGAAGCGCAGGCCCTCGGTGGTGGAGGCGATGGCCTCGTCGACGGTCGTGAAGCCGAACGGCTCGGCCATCTCGACCCCGGCGACGAAGTTGGGGATGACGTTGCGCGCGCCGAAGACGTCCGCCGAGTCGAGGATCCGCCGGTGCCACTCGTCGCGGCCGACGTAGCGTTCCTTGCCCGGGCAGTACAGCTCGAACAGACGGCGGTCCCACACCTCGTAGTTGGGGTGGTAGATCTGCACCCCGTAGTCCTTGAAGCGCTGGACGTCGTCGCGGGGCAGCGCCTGGGCGACGACCTTGCCGATCCAGCGGCCCGGGAAGCGCTCCTCGATGGCCTTGGCGTAGCGGCCGTAGAAGTCGGCCTCGTCGCGCCCGCCGACGGTCTTGGTGATGGCGCCGCCGGTGAGCGTGTAGGCGGTGGAGGTCTTCTGGGTGTCGTAGCGGTCGATGATCTCCAGCGCCTCGAGGACCTCGTCGACGTCCTTGACGCCCGTGTAGGGGCGGCCGGCCGCCTTGTGCTGACGCCAGTTGTGGTTGATGTCGCAGTACTGGCACTCCTCCTTGGCGCCGAAGTACTGACACACCCGGAAAACGGTCAGATAGATGAGATAGCCCCACTGGATGGTGGGCGCGACCTCCATGACGGACTTCCCGCTGGAGAGTCTGTGCCGGTAGTACTCCGGCATCGGCGGCGCGCCGACGTCGGCGATGCGGCGGCCGTCGAGGTAGAGCCCGAGCAGCCCGTCGCCGTCCGCGGCGACGCGGTAGGGCGAGGACGGGTTCACCCGGACCGAGACGACCGTGCGCCGCAGGTCGTAGGGGCCTCCGGTGAGGATGATCTCCTCCGGCGGGCGACGCAGCGCGGCCTCGCCGAGCTCGGGCAGGGTGCCGTGGTCGAAGGAGAAGATGAAGTAGGACTTCGGCTTGACCTCGCCCGACTCGTTGTCGCTGAGCGCCGAGGGGTCGAAGGCCACGCCTCCGCGCAGCAGGTCCTCCTTGAAAACGGCCTCCCGCGGAACATGCGGAAACCGTTCCATCAGATCCTCGACCAGCGCGGTACGGCTGCCCATCCGTCTCTCCTCCCGGCTCAGGCGTACGACTCCTCACGGTATGCCCAGGCCGGCGCGGAGGTGGGGGCGGGGGCCCCGTGTTGCGGGCAGGGTAGGTTCCACCTGGGGAATTCCGGGTTCTCGATCTCCTCCAAAGGGGCGAAAGTCGTATGACCGAAACCGTTGCGAACTGGGCCGGCAACATCACCTTCGCCGCCAAGGAGCTGCACCGTCCGCACTCCCTCGACGCGCTCAGGTCGCTCGTGGCGGCCTCCGGTCGGGTGCGGGTGCTGGGCAGCGGGCACTCCTTCAACCGGATCGCCGAGCCGGGCGGCGACGGAGTGCTGCTGTTGCTGGACGCCCTGACCGGCGACGTCGAGGTGGACACGGCGGCGCGGACGGTGCGGGTCGGGGGCGGAGTGCGGTACGCCGAGCTGGCGCGCCGCGTCCACGAGCACGGCCTCGCGCTGGCGAACATGGCCTCCCTGCCGCACATCTCGGTCGCCGGGTCGGTGGCGACCGGCACGCACGGCTCGGGGGTGGGCAACGGCTCGCTCGCCTCGTCGGTGCGGGAGGTGGAGATCGTCACCGCGGACGGCTCCACAGTCGTCCTCGGACGCGGCGACGAGCGGTTCGGCGGGGCCGTCACCTCGCTGGGCGCGCTCGGCGTGGTGACCTCGCTGGTGCTCGACCTGGAGCCCGCCTTCCGGGTGGAACAGCATCTTTTCACCGAACTCCCGCTGGACGGGCTGGACTTCGAGACGGTGGCCGGGGCCGCGTACAGCGTGAGTCTGTTCACCGACTGGGACGCGCCCGGGTTCCGGCAGGTGTGGCTGAAGCGGCGCACGGACGAACCGCTCGCCGACTTCCCGTGGGCCGCACCGGCCGAGCGGGCCTTGCACCCGGTGCCGGGGATGCCGGCCGTCAACTGCACCGAGCAGCTGGGCGTGCCGGGACCCTGGCACGAGCGGCTGCCGCACTTCAGGGCGGAGTTCACCCCGAGCAGCGGGAACGAGCTGCAGAGCGAGTACCTGCTGCCGCGTCGGCACGCCCTGGAGGCGCTGCGGGCGATCGACGGGATCCGGCGGACGGTCTCGCCCGTCCTGCAGATCTGCGAGGTGCGGACGGTGGCCGCCGACGAGCAGTGGCTGAGCCCCTCCTACGGACGGGACACCGTGGCCGTCCATTTCACGTGGATCGAGGACACGGCGTCCGTGCTGCCCGTCGTGCGCGCGGTGGAAGCGGCGCTCGAGCCGTTCGAGCCCCGCCCCCACTGGGGCAAGGTGTTCGAGACTCCCGCCGCGGCGCTGCGCGGGCGCTATCCCCGGATGGACGACTTCACGGCTCTGGCACGCGAGCTGGACCCGGCCGGGAAGTTCGCCAACGAGTTCGTGCGGGACGTCCTGGGAAACTGATGTCACGCGGTTACCGGCCCGACTTTATAAAGCCCCTTTCCTAACCCCTTGTCGAACGCTGCGGCACCCCATAGCCTGGCGCGGCGCCGGTGCCGTCGCCGGGCGGGCACGCCCGCCCCCGAAGGGACGGGACGGAAGGGACGGGACGGACCGAAGCGATGAGGGGGCACGCTCCATGAAGCGCGGCACGTCACGGGACATCCGCACCGCGAACCGCTACGAGGTGCTGCGTCAGATCATCGCCGCCTCGCCCACCTCCCGGCAGGAGCTCGCGGCCGCCACCGGTCTGTCGCTCGCCACCGTCGCCACGCTCGTCGGCGAGCTGCTCGACCTCCGCATGATCACGGAAGTCGGGTTCGAGGATTCGGCGGGCGGCCGCCCCCGGGGCCTCGTGGCCGTCAACGCGTCGGGGGGCGCGTTGATCGGCGTGGACATCGCGGAGACCTACGTCCATGTCGAGCTCTTCGATCTGGCCCTGAACGTCCTCGCCCGCGCCGCGGAAGACATGCGGCCCGGCGAGAGCCGCCCCGAACAGGTCGTCGGTCACGTCGCCGCCGCCGCCGGCTCCGTGGTCGCCCAGGCCGGGGTCGAGGCCGCCCGGGTGCTGGGCGTCGGGGTGAGCGTGCCGGGACAGGTGGACCGCGCCACCGGCGTCTCCGCGTACGCGCCCAACTGGGACTGGCACGACGTACCGCTGCTCGACCTGCTCTCCGAACACATCGCGTACCCGTTGTACCTGGACAACCCGCTGCGGGCGGGCGCCGTCGCCGAGCTGTGGTTCGGGGCGGCGCGCGGGCACGGCGACGCCGTGGTGGTCAATCTGGGGACCGGTGTGGGCGCCGGGCTGGTGCTGGGCGGCGGGCTGCACCGAGGGGGCAGCAACAGCGCCGGCGAGTGGGGGCACACGACGCTCGTGCTCGACGGCCGACCGTGCCGCTGCGGCAACCACGGCTGCGTCGAGACGTACGTCGGCGCGCCCGGCATCATGCAGAACCTGCGTGAACTCAGCCCGCACAGCGCGCTGTTGCACCCCGAGGACCAGACCGCCACCATCGACGCGCTGGCCGCCGGGCTCGCCGCGCACGACCCCGACGCCGTCGAGGCGGTCCGGGAGACCGCCCGATACCTCGGCGCCGGCATCGCCAACCTGGTCAACCTCCTCAATCCCGAGGTGGTCGTCCTGAGCAGCTGGGTGGCAGCCCGGCTCGGCGAGCCCCTTCTGAAGGAGGTGCGCGAGGCCGTCGCCCGCCATGCGCTGCAGCGGCCGCTGGCCGCCAGCAGGATCGTCCTGTCGCCCATTCCCACCGATCCGGCGTGCCTGGGGGCCGCGACGTTCGCGCTCGAAGGGGCACTGCAGTCGGTCGGACAGCGCAGCGTCAAGCGCACCGCAGCGGCCCGGGTGAGGAGCCGCATCGCCCCCGCTCCCTGACACCCGGCACACCGCATCGGATCGCACCACACCACACCACACCGCATCGACCGCATGACGAGGGAAGGGAGGCAGTCCTGACCGCCAGCACCGCGAACGCGCCGCGCCCAGGCACCGTGAGCACGCCGCGCGCAAGCACGACGAGCACACCGTGTGCGGGAACCGCGGGCACGGCGAGCTTGAGCGCCGCCATGCCCGCCGTCACCGCGAGCACCGGCATCACCGCTCGCCCGGATCCACGCGGTCACCGGACCGCAGCCCGAGGCGGGGCCGACGCCTGGGCCGGAGCAGGAGCCGGCGTCCGGTCCGGGGTCGGGTCGTCGCCGACGTGGCACACACCCGCGTACCGCGATGGCGACGCCCCGGACTCCCGCACACGCCGGCGCACTCCGGTCGGCGAGCGAGTACGGGACGACCGCCGTCGGGACGACCGCCGCCGTGACGACGGCAGACGTGACGACCGGCGGGTGCACAGACGTTGCCGGGCACCCTCGACGGGGTCGCCCACGGCGTCCGGACGGGCCGACGAACGCCGGCCGTCCGTCCCATGAGACCGAGGGCCGCCGGCCCTGACACCGGCGGCCCTCTCCTTCCTTCCCGATCCCCTTCTCGACCTGTTTCCCGACTTGCTTCCCGACGCCCACGACGCCCGTTTTGAAAGCGCTTACCATGGGCGCTTGCACAAGCGTTGCCGCAAGCGCTTTCGAACAACGCCCACGCCCCGCCGTTCGCGATCCCGAACCGATCACAACGCTTCGAACAGACTTCGTCCAACCCCTTGCCGAAGCCTTAGCCGAAGGTTAACGTCCCGCTCCGCGACAGGAATTGAGCCACCTGCGCCGAGCGAAGAGCCCCAGCCGTACTCCGAGACAAGGACGTCACCATGTCGGCACTGAGCAACAGCAACTGGTCCCGCAGGTCCCTCTTCCGGGCCGCCGCGGGGATGGCCGCCGCCGGCAGCCTCGCGGCCTGCGGCGGCAACAACGGCCG
>NZ_JBEPBI010000145.1:0-19957 GCF_040299045.1 Streptomyces sp. NPDC001027 | reverse complement strand
CCTGTACGCCCGCTCGCAGTTCGAGGCCGTCCGGCACGTCGCCGAGACGGCCGACGCGCTCGGCGTCGACTGCGACTGGGAGAAGACGGCGGCCTACACCTATGCCGAGGACGCCTCCCGCACCGACGCCCTGAAGGCGGAGGCGGAGGCCGCGCGGGAGGCCGGGCTCCCGGCCGAGTACGTGACCGACACGGATCTGCCGTTCCCCGTCGCCGGCGCGGTCCGGGTCGCGGAGCAGGCGCAGTTCCACCCCCGCAAGTACCTCCTGGCCCTCGCCGACGACATCCGGCGGCTCGGCGGCGCCATCCACGAGCACACCCGGGTCACCGGCCTGACCGAGGGCGACCCCTGTGTGCTCACCACCCGGTCGCCGACGTCCGGGACCGAGGTGCGCGCCCGGTCCGTCGTCGTCGCCACCCACTACCCGGTGTTCGACCGGGCACTGCTCTTCAGCCGCCTCTCCCCGCGCCGCGAACTGGTGGTGGCCGCGCCGCTCGACCCCATCGGCGCCCCGCTGGGCATGTACATCACCCCGGAGCAGAACACGCGCTCGGTGCGCACGGCGCCGATGGACGACGGCCGGCGCCTGCTCATCGTGACGGGCGAGCACTTCACGCCGGGCTCCGGCGGCGACGTCGAAGAGCGCTTCGATCGCCTCCGCGCCTGGGCGACGGACCGCTTCGGCGACCTGACCTTCACCCACCGCTGGGCCACCCAGGACAACGACTCCACCGACTCCGTCCCGCTGGTCGGACCGCTGCACCCCGGCAGCCGCCAGGCCTACGTGGCGACCGGCTTCGGCGGCTGGGGGATGAGCGGCGGTGTCATGGCCGGCCGCCTGCTGGCCGAGCGGATCACCGGCGGCACGAGCCCCTGGGACGACCTGTACGACCCCCGCCGGATCGCCTCCGTGGTCCGCGAGGGCGCCGCCTTCCTCAAGCAGCAGGCCGACGTGGCCCGGCACTTCGTCGGCGACCGGCTGCCCTCGCCGTCCGGGCCGTCGGTCGAGACCCTCGCGCCGGGCGACGGCGCGGTGGTCCGTGTCGGCGGCGAGCGCTGCGCCGTCCACCGCGACGAGGACGGACAGCTCCACGCCCTGTCCGCCCGCTGTACCCATCTGGGCTGCCTCGTCGCCTTCAACCGCGCCGAGCGTGCCTGGGAGTGTCCCTGTCACGGCTCGCGGTTCGACGTGCGGGGCGCGGTCGTGCAGGGCCCGGCGGTCGACCCGCTGGAGCCCCGCGACCTCTGAGCCGAGTCAAGCCGAGTCGAGGCAAGCAGCGCAGGCGCGCGGGACCCGTCCCGGACCGGCGTGTCCGGCCCGGCCCGTTTCAGCCGACCAGGACGACCTCCAGCGTGCGTGGGCCGTGCACGCCCTCCACCCGGTCCAGCTCGATGTCGCTGGTCGCCGAAGGACCGGAGATCCAGGTCAACGGGCGTGCCGGGTCGAGCCGTTCGAGAGCCTGGGGCACGGACGACACGACCTGCCCGGGCACCAGGACCACGCACACATGGTGGTCGGGGACCAACGTGATGCGACGCCGGCCCTGATCGGGGCCGCCGTCCAGGACGATCGTCCCGGTCTCGGCGATCGCCACTGCGCACGCCGTGACCACGCTGTCCACGCCGTCCAGCTCGTGCGCGGTGCTCCCGGCCCGGTCCTCGACCCGCTCGGCGTCCGTCGCGGACAGCCAGGCGGGGTCGAGGCCCGTCGGCGCGAGGACCGACCGAGTCCCATGGGCGGCGAGCAACCGGCCGATCAGGGAAGGGAGTTCGTCCGGTGTGCAGCGGTGCACGAGCGCCCGGTAGTCGGCCAGGTTCTCCGCCAGCAGCTCCGCCGTCCCGGCGGCGTCGCGCTCGCCGTGCTCCCGCAGGTACTCCCGGGCGACGGCCTCCTCGTACCCGGCGACCTGCCCGGACCCGTCGGGAGCGCCGTCGCGCGGCACGTCGGCCAGCGCGCGCCGCACCCGGCCGAGGATCTGTTCCCTGCTGCTCACTTCGCCGTCCCCTCATCCGTCTTGCCGCCGTCGGTCCGCTGCCACCAGTCGCGGAAGGGTTCCGCGGGCACGGGCGGAAGATCGCGGCTGCCGCTCCACGCCCTGCCCGGACCGGGCAGGGTGCGCGGGTGCAGCCGTCGGGTGCGCGACGCCAGCCGCTGACCGGCGCGCAGCGCGCCGGGGCGGGCGAACGCCCATCGGGCCGCCCGCATCGCCGCGCGCTCCGCGGCATGCCCCTTGGCCGGCTTCAGCACGGTCCGGTTGCCCTCCAGGGTCACCGGCCCGCCCTGCACGACCCGTTCCCGCAGGTGCACCAGCACCTCCGGGATGTCGATGGCGACCGGGCAGACCTCGTAGCAGGCCCCGCACAGGGAGGAGGCGTATGGCAGCGAGGCGTCGATCTCGTTGCCGGTGCCCCGCAGTTGAGGGCTGAGGATCGCGCCGATCGGGCCCGGATAGACCGAGCCGTAGGCGTGGCCGCCGGCCCGCTCGTACACCGGGCACACGTTCAGACACGCCGAGCAGCGGATGCAGCGCAGGGCCTGCCGGCCGACCTCGTCGGCGAGGGTGTCGGTGCGGCCGTTGTCCAGCAGCACCAGGTGGAAGGCCCGCGGACCGTCGTCGTCGGCGGTGCCCGTCCAGGTGGACGTGTACGGGTTCATCCGCTCGGCCGTCGAGGAGCGCGGCAGAGTCTGGAGGAAGACCTCCAGGTCGCGCCAGGTCGGCACGATCTTCTCGATGCCCACGACGGAGATCAGGGTCTCGGGGAGGGTGAGGCACATCCGCCCGTTGCCCTCGGACTCCACGACGACGAGGGTGCCGGTCTCGGCGACCATGAAGTTGGCGCCGGAGATCCCCACCTTGGCCCGCAGGAACTTCTCCCGCAGGTGCAGGCGGGCCGCCTCGGCGAGCTCCGCGGGCGTGTCGGTGAGTCCCTCCGGGGCCGGACGCCCCCACCGGCTCATCTCCGCGGCGAAGATGTCGCGGATCTCGCCCCGGTTGCGATGGATGGCCGGGACCAGGATGTGCGAGGGCCGGTCCTTGCCCAACTGCACGATCAGCTCGGCGAGATCGGTCTCGTAGGCCCGGATGCCCTCGGCCTCCAGCGCCTCGTTGAGCCCGATCTCCTGCGTGGCCATGGACTTGACCTTGACGACCTCCGACTCGCCGGTCTCCTTGACCAGTCGCGTGACGATCCGGTTGGCCTCGTCGGCGTCGGCCGCCCAGTGGACCGTGCCGCCGGCCGCGGTGACCGACTCCTCCAACTGCACCAGATAGCGGTCGAGACGGCGCAGGGTGTGGTCCTTGATCTGCTTGCCGGCCTCGCGCAGCGCGGCCCAGTCGGACACCTCGGCGACCGCCGCCGCGCGCTTGGCGCGGATGGTGTGCGTGGCGTGCCGCAGATTGGCGCGCAGGGTCGTGTCGCCGACCGCCTCCCGGGCGGCCTTCGGAAACGCCGGCATCCCGACGAACGTCCCGCTCACAGCGCCGGCTCCGCTTCCGTGCTCGCCAGGATCTCCGCGATGTGCACCGGCCGCATCCCGGTGCGCAGCCGGGTCATGGTCCCGCCGAGGTGCATCAGACAGGAGTTGTCGGCCGCGCACAGCACCTGAGCGCCCGTCGACTCGGCGTTGCGCACCTTGTCGGCGCCCATCGCCGCGGAGACGTCGGAGTTCTTCAGCGCGAACGTGCCGCCGAAGCCGCAGCACTCGTCGGCGCCCGGCAGCTCCGCGAGCTCGAGCCCCTTGACCGCCTGGAGCAGCCGTCGGGGCCGGTCCCCGAGTCCCAGTCCGCGCAACCCGTGACAGGTCGGGTGATAGGTCACCGTGTGCGGGTAGTACGCGCCGACGTCCGTCACGCCGAGCACGTCCACCAGGAACTCGGTGAGCTCGTACGTCTTCGGGACCACCGGCGCCAGGGCGGTGGCGAGCCCGTCCCCGCGCCCCTCGGCCCGGGCCCGCTCGCCCATCCGCGGATACAGCTCCCGCACCATCGCCCCGCACGATCCCGACGGCGTCACGATCGCCTCGTACTCACCGAAGACATCGGAGAAATGCCGGGCGAGGGGCTCGGCCTCATGGCGATAGCCGGTGTTGTAGTGGGCCTGGCCGCAGCAGGTCTGCGCCATCGGGAAGTCCACCTCGACGCCCAGCCTGGTCAGCAGTTTCACCACGGCGCGGCCGGTATCCGGATAGAGCGTGTCGTTGACACAGGTCAGGAACAGGGCGACACGCATCGCGGCTCCTCAGGGATCGGTCATCGGATGAATGAAGAGTAGCCCGCCGGGGAGCTCCGGGGGAGACCCCGTCTCACCGGGTGGCGAGACGGGCCTCCGCCGCGCGCCACCGTCCCGCGTCGCCGCGCGGCTCGTAGCGCGTCAGCGGCTGGGTGCGGGCCAGCAGCCGCCGCATGTCGGCGCGGTCGCCGACCAGGTCGTGGGCCCGGGCCTGGACGAGCACGTTGCCGAGCGCGGCCGCCTCCGTCGGACCCGCCACCACCGGCAGTCCGCAGGCGTCCGCGGTGAGCTGGCACAGCAGCGTGTTACGCGTGCCGCCGCCGACGATGTGGACCACGTCGACGGCATGGCCGGCCAGCCGCTGGGCGTCCTCGACGGCCCTGCGGTGCGCCAGGGCCAGGGAGTCGAGGATGCAACGGGTGATCTCGCCGGGCGTGCCGGGCACCGGCTGCCCCGAGACACGGCATGCCTCGGCGATCCGCTCGGGCATCCGTCCGGGCGCCAGGAAGACGGCGTCCCCCGCGTCCACGACCGAGCGCAGCGCGGGCGCGGCGGCCGCGTCCCGCAGCAGTTCCGCCAGGTCGGGGTCGTCCCAGGCGCGCATGCACTCCTGGAGCAGCCACAGTCCCATGATGTTGCGCAGATAGCGGACCGTGCCGTCCAGCCCGAGCTCGTTGGTGAAGTTGGCGGCGCGGCTCTCCTCGGTGAGCACGGGCGCCGTCAGCTCCAGGCCGGCCAGCGACCAGGTGCCGGTGCAGATGTAGGCGAACCGTTCGCCGACGGCCGGGACGGCGGCCACCGCGGAGGCGGTGTCGTGCGAGCCGACGGTGGTGACGGGCACCGGCCCGGTCAGCCCCGTCTCCTCGAGGACCTCCGCCCGCAGCAGCCCCGCCGGATCGCCGGGCCGCCGCAGCGGGGCGAACAGGGCGAGGTCGATGCCGAGCCGGCCGGCGACGTCGTGCGCCCAGTCGCCGGTGCGCGGGTCGATCAGCTGGGTCGTCGAGGCGTTCGTGAGCTCGGTGCCCTGCTCGCCCGTCAGCCAGTACGCCAGCAGGTCGGGGATGAGCAGCAGCCGCCGCGCCTGCGCGAGCTGGGCGGTGGAGGCCGCGGCCGTCAGCTGGTAGAGGGTGTTGAACGGCGCGTACTGCAGACCGGTCGCCGCGTACAGCTCGGCCGCCGGCACGCTCGCCCACACCTTCTCGGCGACGCCCTCGGTGCGCGCGTCCCGGTAGTGCACGGGGTTGCCGAGCAGCGCCCCGTCGGCGTCCAGCAGACCGTAGTCCACCGCCCAGCTGTCGATGCCGACGGAGTCGACCCCGCCCGCCGCGCGCAGCCCGTCCAGCACCCCCGCGTACAGGGACAGCACGTCCCAGCGCAGCCCCTCGGGGAGGCGGACCGGGCGGTTGGCGAAGCGGTGCGCCTCGGTCAGCTCCAGCGTGTCGGGGCCGACCCGGCCGACCATGACCCGCCCGCTGGACGCGCCGAGGTCGACGGCGGCGTACGACCGCACGGCCGTCACCGGAGGAACGCGGCCGCCACACCCGCGTCGACGGGGACGTGGAGTCCGGTGGTGTGGGTGAGCTCGCCGCCGGTCAGCGCGAACACGGCGTTCGCCACGTGCTCGGGCAGCACCTCGCGCTTGAGGATGGTGCGCTGTGCGTAGAACTCGCCCAGCTTCTCCTCCTCGATGCCGTAGGTCGCGGCGCGCTGGGCGCCCCAGCCGCCGGCGAAGATGCCCGAGCCGCGCACCACGCCGTCGGGGTTGACCCCGTTGACGCGGATGCCGTGCTCGCCCAGCTCGGCCGCGAGCAGCCGCACCTGGTGGGCCTGGTCGGCCTTGGTGGCGGAGTAGGCGATGTTGTTCGGCCCGGCGAAGACGGCGTTCTTCGAGGCGATGTAGACGATGTCGCCGCCCAGGCGCTGCGCGATCATCGTGCGCGCCGCCTCGCGCGAGACGAGGAAGGACCCGCGGGCCATGATGTCGTGCTGGAGGTCCCAGTCCTTCGCCGACGTCTCCAGCAGCGGCTTGGAGATCGAGATGCCGGCGTTGTTGACGACCAGGTCGACCCCGCCGAAGGCGAGCGCGGCGGCCTCGAAGGCGGCGGCGATCTGCTCCTCGGAGGTCACGTCGACGGTGACCGCGACCGCCGTGTCGGGCCCACCGAGCTCCTCGGCGACGGCGGCGGCGTTCTCACCGTTCAGGTCGGCCACGACCACGCAGGCGCCCTCGGCGGCCAGCCGGTGCGCGATCGCCTTGCCGATCCCGCTGCCGCCTCCCGTCACCAGGGCGACCCGGGCAGCCAGCGGCTTGGGCTTCGGCATCCGCTGGAGCTTGGCCTCCTCGAGCGCCCAGTACTCGATGCGGAACTTCTCCGACTCCTCGATCGGCGCGTACGAGGACACCGCCTCGGCGCCGCGCATCACGTTGATCGCGTTGACGTAGAACTCGCCGGCCACCCGGGCGGTCTGCTTGTCCTTGCCGAAGGAGAACATGCCCACGCCCGGCACCAGCACGATCGCCGGGTCGGCGCCGCGCATCGCGGGGGAGCCGGGCTCGGCGTGCCGCGCGTAGTAGGCCGCGTACTCCTCGCGGTAGGCGGTGTGCAGCTCCCCGAGCCGGGCCACCGCCTCCTCCAGGGGAGCGCCCGGCGGCAGGTCCAGGACCAGCGGCCGGACCTTGGTGCGCAGGAAGTGGTCGGGGCACGAGGTGCCGAGCGCGGCGAGCCGCGGGTGCTCGGCCCGCGCGGTGAAGTCCAGGACGACGTCCGAGTCGTCGAAGTGCCCGACCTGCGGCCGGTCCTGGGAGGCGATCGCCCGGACGTACGGCGCGAGCGCGGCGGCCCGCTTCCGGCGCTCGCCCTCGGGCAGCGGGTCGTAGCCGTCGAGGACGGGACCGAAGGGCTCGGTCCTGCCCTTCTCCGCGAGGAACGCCTCGGCCGTGCGGATGATGTGCAGCGAGTTGCGCTCGCACTCCTCGGCGCTGTCGCCCCAGGCGGTGATGCCGTGACCGCCGAGGATCACGCCGATCGCCTGCGGGTTGGCCGCCTTGACGGCGGCGATGTCCAGGCCGAGCTGGAACCCGGGCCGCCGCCACGGCGCCCAGGCGACCACGTCGCCGAAGCACTCGGCGGTCAGCTTCTCCCCGTCGGCGGCGCAGGCGAGCGCGATGCCGGAGTCCGGGTGCAGATGATCGACGTGGGGGGCGTCGACGAGTCCGTGCATCGCGGTGTCGATGGACGGGGCGGCGCCGCCCTTGCCGTGCAGGCAGTAGTCGAACGCGGCGACCATCTCGTCCTCGCGCTCGACCCCCGGGTAGACGTCGCGCAGCGCCCGCAGCCGGTCCAGCCGCAGCACGGCCAGTCCGGCCTCGGTGAGCGTGCCGAGGTCGCCGCCCGAGCCCTTCACCCACATCAGCTCGACGTCTCCGCCGGTGACGGGGTCGGTGTCGGAGCCCTTCGCGGACGTGTTGCCGCCGGCGTAGTTCGTGTTGCGCGGGTCGGCTCCGAGCCGGTTCGACCGGGCGAGGAGAGCGGCGGCTTCGGGGTGGGTGGACATGGGGTTTCCTTACTTCTCAGGAGAGGGTGAGTGGACTTGCCCGGGGTGCGGGGAACTGCGCGACCAGTCGCTTTCGGCCCGCGCCCCGCGACGAGACGGATGACCGCAGACGCTCACGCGCCCCAACCGGCCTGCTCCCCTCCCACCCGCTCGGCGATGATCTTCTCGGCCCACCCGGACCGCCGGTACGCCCCCATCGGGTCGGGGTCCAACCCCATCTCGCCGCGAACCTCCGCGAGCAGCGGCCGCACGTCCGTGTTGTACGCGTCCATCAGGACCGCGTTGGCCTCCAGCACGTCGCCGCGGGCCTGGGCGTCGGCCAGCGCCGCGGCGTCGACGAGCAGCGCCTTGGCCGTCGCCTCCTGGACGTTCATCACGGAGCGGATGATCGCCGGGATCTTCGCCTCGATGTTGTGGCACTGGTCGAGCATGAACGCCACGTCGGGGGTGAACCCGCCCCCGCGCACCACCTCGTACATGATCCGGAACAGCTGGAAGGGGTCCGCCGCGCCCACCATCAGGTCGTCGTCGGCGTAGAACCGGGAGTTGAAGTCGAACCCGCCGAGCTTCCCCTCGCGCAGCAGCGTGGCGACGATGAACTCGATGTTGGTTCCCGGCGCGTGGTGCCCGGTGTCGACCACGACCTGCGCCTTCGGGCCCAGCTTCAGACAGTGCGCGTACGCCGTGCCCCAGTCCGGGACGTCCGTCGCGTAGAACGCCGGCTCGAAGAACTTGTACTCCAGCAGCATCCGCTGCCCGTCGCCCAGCCGCTCGTACACCTCGGCGAGACCCTCCGCGAGCCGGTCCTGGCGCCCGCGGATGTCGTCCTGGCCGGGATAGTTCGTGCCGTCCGCGAACCACAGCTTCAGATCGGCGGAGCCCGTCGCGTCCATGATGTCGATGCATTCGAGCAGGTGGTCGACGGCCTTGCGGCGCACCGCCGCCTCCGGGTGGCAGATGCTGCCCAGCTTGTAGGCGTCGTCCTGGAAGGTGTTGGAGTTGATCGCGCCCAGCTTCACCCCGCGGTCCTCGGCGTGCTTGGCGAGCGCGGAGTAATCCTCCACCTTGTCCCACGGGATGTGCAGCGCCACGGTCGGGGCCGCCCCGGTGACCGCGTGCACCTGGGCCGCGTCGTCCAGCTTCTCCTGCGGCGTGCGCGGGACGCCCTGCTGGGCGAACACCTTGAAACGGGTCCCCGAGTTCCCGTACGCCCATGACGGCGTCTCGACGGCCTGGGTCTTCAGCGCGGCCTTCACGGCGACGAGGTCGGTCACTTCGGGCTCCTGTGACATCAGTCCGGGACCACCTCCCGGATGAAACGATTCAGAACGGGAAGTTATGAGGCCGTCGAACGGGTGTCAACCCCCCAGGTCCGGCACATTCGCCGTGACCGGTATGTGACCTTCGGGTATCGAAAACTTTTCGACACATACCCATTGACGTGACATGCCGGGTCTGCCTAACGTCCCGGCCATCCAGTTGAAACCTTTCACGACGCACTGCGGCGGCCTCGAACGGCCCGGCCCGCGGCCGTCGTCGAGGAGCCACCCATGACCCACCCGTCCGATACGGGACCGGCCCCGGTGCTGGCACTGAGGGACGTAGCGAAGTCCTTCGGCGCCGTACGCGCCCTGCGGGGCGTCTCCCTGGAGCTGTTCCCCGGCGAGGTCCACGCCCTCGCCGGCGAGAACGGCGCGGGCAAGTCGACCCTGATCAAAACCCTCGCGGGGGTGCACCGACCGGACGCCGGCCGGGTGCTGCTCGACGGCGAGTCCGTCGTCTTCCACGGTCCCGGCGACGCCCGCGACGCCGGAATCGCGGTGATCTACCAGGAGCCCACGCTCTTCCCCGACCTGTCGATCGCCGAGAACATCTTCATGGGCCGCCAGCCCCGGCGGACCCTCGGCCGCATCGACCACAAGGCCACCCACGCCGCCACCGCCGCCCTCATGCAGCGCCTCGGAGTCGACCTCGACCCCGACCGCCCGGCGCGCGGACTGTCCATCGCCGACCAGCAGATCGTCGAGATCGCCAAGGCGCTCTCCTTCGACGCCCGCGTTCTGATCATGGACGAGCCCACCGCCGCCCTCACCGGCAGCGAGGTCGCCCGGCTCTTCGGCGTGGTGCGCACCCTGCGCGAACAGGGCGCAGCCGTCCTCTTCATCTCGCACCGGCTCGAGGAGATCTTCGAGATCTGCCAGCGGGTGACCACCCTGCGCGACGGGGCGTGGATCGCCAGCGAGCCGATCGAGGGCATGACCGAGGACGACCTCGTCCGCCGGATGGTCGGCCGCGATCTGGACGAGCTCTACCCCAAGCAGGACGTCACTCCGGGCGAAGTCGCCCTCAGCGTCCGTCGGCTGACCCGCGAGGGCGTCTTCACCGACGTGTCCTTCGAGGTCCGGCGCGGCGAGATCGTCGGCCTCGCAGGACTCGTCGGGGCCGGGCGCACCGAGGTCGCCCGAGCCGTCTTCGGCATCGACCGCTGGGACGCCGGCGAGGTCTCGGTGGACGGCCGGCCGCTCACCAACGGAGCCCCCTCCACCGCGATGTCCGCGGGCCTCGCCCTGGTCCCCGAGGACCGGCGCGCCCAAGGCCTGGTGATGGACATGTCCATCGAGCGCAACATCGGCCTCACCGGTCTGCGCACCACCGTGAAGGCCGGTCTGATGGACCGCGGCGCCGAACGCAGCCGCTCCCTCGACTGGGCGGTCAAGCTCCAGGTGAAGTACGCCCGGATCGCCGACAGCGTCAACACGCTCTCCGGCGGCAACCAGCAGAAGGTCGTGCTCGCCAAGTGGCTGGCCACCGGCCCCAAGGTGCTGATCGTCGACGAGCCGACACGCGGCATCGACGTCGGCACCAAGGCCGAGGTCCACCGGCTGCTGAGCGAGCTGGCCGCCGACGGGGTCGCCGTCCTGATGATCTCCTCCGACCTGCCCGAGATCCTCGGCATGGCCGACCGCGTGCTGGTGATGCACGAAGGCCGGCTCACCGCCGAGATCCCCCGTACCGACGCCACCGAGGAAACCGTGATGGCCGCAGCCACCGGGAGGGCCGCCGCATGACGGTGACCACTCCTGAACAGGCCCCCGTCGCCGAGGCGCCCAAGTCCAGCGGCACCCGGCTGGTCGACCGCGTCTTCAAGATGCGCGAACTCGCCATCCTGGTCGTCTTCCTGGTGATGATCGCCGTCACCCAGGCCGGCAACAGCGAGTTCCTCTCCGAGCAGGGCATCAAGGACCTGCTGCTCAACGCGACCATCCTGGTGCTGGTCGCCACCGGCCAGTCCCTGGTCGTCATCACCCGCAACGTCGACCTCTCGGTCGGCTCCACCCTCGGCATCAGCGCCTTCGCCGCCGGCACGTACCTGCACGGCGGCGGCAACCCGGTGGTCGCGATCGTCCTGGCGGTCCTGCTGGGTGTCGGCTTCGGCCTCCTCAACGGCCTGCTGGTCAGCCTCGGTCAGGTGCCCGCCCTCGTCGTCACCCTCGGCACGCTGTACATCATCCGCGGCATCGACTCCATCTGGGTCGGCTCCCGGCAGATCACCGCGGCCGACCTGCCGGACTCGTTCGTCGACTTCGGCTCCGGCGGCCTCTCGGCGGTGCCGTGGCTGGCGCTCATCGCGGTCGTCGTCCTGATCGCGACCGCCTACTGCCTCAAGCACTTCGGCAGCGGACGCGAGCTGTACGCGCTGGGCTCCAACCCCGAAGCCGCCCGGCTCGCCGGCATCCCGGTGCGCAAGCGGATCCTTGCCGCCTACACCTTCTGCGGCGGCCTCGCCGGGCTCGCCGGCGCCATGTACCTGGCCCGGTTCGGCAACGTCGACTCCGGGACCGGGACCGGCTACGAACTCACCGTCGTCAGCGCGGTCGTCGTCGGCGGCGTCGTCTTCACCGGCGGCTCCGGCAGCGTCTACGGCGCCGCCCTCGGCGCCCTGCTCCTCACCTCCATCAACAGCGTCCTGCCCGCCCTCGGCGTCAGCTCGGTCTGGGTGCTCGCCATCAACGGCGTGCTGCTCCTGCTGGCCATCGCGGTCGACCGGATCGTGGCGCTGCGGGTGGCGTCCGCCCTGAAGAAGAAGCCGGCCTTCGCGCCGGCCGTGAACAAGGGAGAGGCCCGTGCCTGAGTCCCTGTCCCGCGCGATCCGCTGGGACACCGTCGTGGGCGCCCTCCTGATCGTCCTGCTGCTGTTCTCCTTCTCCTTCGTGGACGGCTTCGGCAACGCGCTGAACCTGTCCTTCCTGATCGGCAACACCCTGCCGATCGCGCTCATCGCCCTGCCGATGACCCTGCTGGTGGTCTCCGGCGAGATCGACCTCTCGGTCGCCTCCACTGCCGGCCTGTCCGGCGCGGTCATGGGCGCCCTGTGGAACCAGGGCCTGACCATCGAGGCGATCATCCCGATCTGCCTGCTGCTGGGCGTGGTGTGCGGACTGATCAACGGTCTGCTCGTGACACGCCTCGGCCTGCCCTCCCTCGCCGTCACCATCGGCACCCTCGCCGCCTACCGGGGCGTCGCACAGATCGTGCTCGGCTCCGACGCGGTGACCGACTTCCCCACCCAGTACCTGGACTTCGCGGCCGGCAGGGTCGGGGACAGCTTCCTCCCGCAGGCCTTCCTGCCCTTCGTCGGCCTGCTCGCGATCGCGGTGGTCGTCCTGCACGCCACCCCGTTCGGCCGCTCCCTCTTCGCGACCGGCGCCAGCGAGGAGGCCGCCCGGTTCGCCGGCGTCCGCGTCAAACGCCAGAAGCTCATCCTGTTCACGGTGACCGGCCTGATGGCCTCCCTCACCGGAGTCTTCTGGGCCCTGCACTACGCCAGCGCCCGCTACGACAACGCGACCGGCCTCGAACTCTCCGTCGTCGCCGCGGTGTTGCTCGGCGGCATCGACTTCGACGGCGGCAAGGGCACGTTGGGCGGCGCCATCGCGGGAGTGTTCCTCCTCGGCGCACTGCAGAACGTGATGAGCCTGCTCAACGTCTCCGCCCAGTCGCAGATCGTCGTCACCGGCGTCCTGCTCGTCGTCTCCGTGCTCGGCCCCCGGGTCGCGCGCCAGATCTCCGTCGCGAGGGCAGGCCGCAGAGCCGCAGCCTCGACACCGACGGCCTGACACCCACCGCACCGCCCTCCTCACTAAGGACTCACACCACCATGCGCAAGTCATCCCTGCGTCGCGCCTGTGCGGCTCTCGCCGCCGTCTCCTCCCTCGCTCTCGCAGCCACCGCCTGCGGCGGCACCACCAAGGACGACGTGAAGAAGGAGAGCACCGGCGCGGCCGCCGCCGCCACCGGCAAGGCCGACCCGAACGCGGCCACCAAGAAGGGCCTGACCGTCGGCTTCCTGCCCAAGCAGGTCAACAACCCGTACTTCACCTCCGCCGACAAGGGCGGCGAGGCGGCCCTGAAGGAGCTGGGCTCCAGCTACAAGGAGGTCGGCCCCTCCAGCGCCACCGACACCTCCGGCCAGGTCTCCTACGTCAACACGCTCACCCAGCAGCAGGTCGACGCGATGGCCGTGTCCGCGCAGGACCCGGGCGCGCTGTGCACCGCGCTCAAGCAGGCCATGAGCAACAAGATCAAGGTCGTCACCTACGACTCCGACACCAACCCCGAGTGTCGCAACGCCTTCGTCTCGCAGGCGTCCGCCGAGGACCTCGGCCGCACCGAGGTGCAGCTGCTCGCCGAACAGATCGGCTACAAGGGCGAGATCGCGATCCTGTCGGCCGCGCAGACCGCGACCAACCAGAACACCTGGATCGACTTCATGAAGGAGGAGCTGAAGGACCCCAAGTACAAGGACGTCAAGCTCGTCAAGGTGGCGTACGGCAACGACGACGCCCAGCAGTCCTTCCAGCAGACCCAGGGCCTGCTGCAGCAGTACCCGAACCTGAAGGGCATCATCTCCCCGACCACCGTCGGCATCAAGGCGGCCGCCCAGTACCTGTCGGGCTCCAAGTACAAGGGCAAGGTCAAGCTGACCGGCCTCGGCACCCCGAACGACATGCGCACCTACGTCAAGAACGGCACCGTCGACGCCTTCGAGCTGTGGGACCCCTCCAAGCTCGGCGCGCTGGCCGCGCAGACCGCGGTGGCGCTGGCCTCGGGCCAGATCACCGGCGCCGAGGGCGAGACCTTCAAGGCCGGCGGCGCCGAGTACACCATCGGCAAGAACGGCGTGATCAACCTCGGCAAGCCGACCGTGTTCGACGCCAAGAACATCGACCAGTTCAACTTCTAGTCCTGGAGCGGTACTTCATGCAGCGCGTCTGTTTCCTGCTCAAGGTCCGACAGGACCGCCTCGCCGAGTACCGCGAACGCCACGCCGCCGTGTGGCCGGAGATGCTCGAAGCTCTCTCGGCCACCGGCTGGCACAACTACTCGCTCTTCCTGAGAGCCGACGGCCTGCTCGTCGGCTACCTGGAGACCGGGGACTTCGCCGCAGCCCTGTCCGGCATGGAGGCCACCGACGTCAACGCCCGCTGGCAGGCGGAGATGGCCCCCTTCTTCGAGTCCCTGGACGGCTCCCGGCCCGACGAGGCCATGAAACCCCTCACCGAGGTCTTCCACCTCGCCTGAGACCCTTCCCGCAGCCCGACACCCCCCACCCCCCACTCGCCACTCACCGCGCCACCCCCTCACCCCGTCCCCCGCTCTCGCACGACAACGGAGTCCCCCGAGATGAGACGACGCACCCTGCTGGCCGGCGCCCTCCTCAGCGCCGCGGCCTCTCCCGTACTGGCCGCAGGCACCGCACGCGCCGCCGACCCCGGCCCCTCGGTCACGAGGAGGACGACCACGCTGCTCGACGCGCAGGCCGTGTTCTTCGTGTCCTACGACGGCCTGGTCAACAACAACTCGTTCCAGAAGAACGGTCTGCTGACGTACAAGGGCTACCAGTACGCCACCTGGTACACCTCCACCCGGAACGCGGTCGTCGCCCGCCGGGCCCTGGGCGCGACGACGTGGTCCACGGTGACGCTGGCGCACCAGCTCAAGTCCAGCGACTCGCACAACGTCATCTCCATGGGCGTCTCGAAGACCGACGGCCGGCTCCACCTCAACATGGACTCCCACAGCGACGGCTTCTTCTACGTCAAGTCGGTCGCCGGACTCCTCGACAACCCGGCGACCACGTCCTGGACGTCGTCCGTGTTCGGCGCCGTCCAGACCACCCTCGACGGACTCGCGCTCACCTCCCAGTTCACCTACCCGCAGTTCGTCTCCACCCCCGAGGGCAGACTCCAGCTCAGCTACCGGGTCGGCATATCGGGCAACGGCCGCAACGCCCTCGCCGAGTACGACGGTTCGACGTGGACGAACCTCGGCGAGTGGTCCAGCTCCACCGGCTCCTACACCAGCGAGCACGGCACCAGCACGGCCCGCAACATGTACCTGCACGGCATCGACTACGACGTCAACGGCCGGCTGCACTCGCTGTTCACCTGGCGCGAGCAGAACGGCGCCGTGATGTGCTCCGGCGGCGGCATCACCAACCACGACACCGGCTACGTCTACTCCGACGACCGCGGCCGGACCTGGCGCAACAACGCGGGCGCGGTCGTGGGCGTCACCGGCGGCTCGGACAAGGCAGCGGTCACGGACGCCGGGCTCGTCGTGGACGCGCTCAACCCCGACCACTCGCTGATGAACCAGGAGAGCCAGGCCACCGACTCCGCCGGCCGGCCGCACGCGATCATCAGCTACGTGCCGGGCCGCTTCGGCCAGTGCACCACCGACTACGTCAACGACCGCACCGCCAACGGCCGCGCCTTCCACCTGCGCAAGAACGCCTCCGGCAGCTGGCAGAAGACAGAGATCCCCGTCGTCCTCGGCTCCAGCCAGCGCACCAAGCTGGTCCTGGACAAGTACGACAACGCGTACGCCGTCTTCCCCTTCGGCAGGATCGCCGGCGCCTCCAAGGCCTCCGGTTACACCGACTGGAGCGTGCTCTTCGACGGCAGCGGCCTCAACGCCTTCGGCGAGGTCGTCATCGACGAGATGCGGGTCAAGGCCGACAACACGCTGTCGTTCATGTACCAGGAGAAGTCGAGCGGGACGACCCCGTCGGCGCTCCGCGTCATCGACTTCACGCTGCCCGCATGACCTGCGCACCGGCTCGGCCAGAGGCCCGGCGGCATGACGGTAATGTGAAGGCCGTCCCGCCGTGCCCCGTTCACCTGGAGGTTCACGCCTGATGGCCCAGTCGGTGGGTATCAAGGACGTCGCCCGCGCCGCCGGAGTCTCCGTCGGCACGGTGTCCAACGTCATCAACCGCCCGGACACCGTCGCCACGGAGACCCGGGCCCGGGTGCTCTCGGCGATAGACCGCCTCGGATACGTCCGCAGCGAGTCGGCCCGCCAGCTGCGCGCCGGACGCAGCCGGATCATGGGGCTGCTCGTCCTCGACATGGGCAACCCGTTCTTCGTGGACGTCGCCCGCGGCGCCGAGCGCGCCGCCCGGGACGCCGGACTCGGCGTCATGGTCTGCAACAGTGCCGAGAGCGCGGGCGAGGAGGCCGAGTACCTGTCGCTCTTCGCCGAACAGCGGGTGCGCGGAGTGCTGCTCACCCCGGCGGACGCGACCGGCCGCAACATCGAGTCCTTCCGCCGGCACGGCATCCCCTTCGTCCTCGTCGACCGGGTGTCCGAGGGCACCGCCGAGTGCTCGGTGTCGGTGGACGACGTGGCGGGAGGCGCGCTCGCGGTACGCCACCTGGTCGACGCCGGGCACCGCTCCATCGCCTACGTGAGCGGACCGCCGAGCTTCACCCAGGTCCGCGACCGCCGCACCGGCGCCCTGCACGCGCTCGCCGAGGCGGGCCTCGGGCCGGAGTGCCTGCGCGAACTGCCCACCGAACGGCTCGACGTAGCCGCAGGCCGGGACGCCGGCGCCCGGCTGCTGGGCCTCGCCGACCGCCCGACCGCCGTGTTCTGCGCCAACGACCTGCTCGCGCTCGGCGTGCTGCAGGCCATGTACGCGGCCGGCGTGGGCGTCCCCGACGACCTCGCCATCGTCGGCTACGACGACATCGAGTTCGCGGCCGCGGCGGCGGTCCCGCTCACCTCCGTCCGGCAGCCCGCCGTCACCATGGGCGCCCTGGCCGCCGAGATGCTGCTGGAGGAGACGGAGGAGGGGCTCGAGAACGGGCGGGCGCACGAACACCGCCGCGTGGTGCTCCAGCCGGAACTGGTGGTCCGCCGGTCGAGCCTGTCGGCGCGCTGAGCGACCGCGAACCCCGCCGCGCGACCGCGCCCCCCGCCCCGTCGTCCGACCGCAGCCCCCGCCCCGCCGCACCCGCACCCGCCGTCCGACGGGGCCTCCGTGCTGAGCGGCTGTTCAGTAAGGGGAGGGTGATCCCGGACTTCGGCACGGGCCGCGGATGTGCTGAACTGGGACGCGGCCCGCACACCGAGCGTCCCAGGAGACCCCTGTTGTCCCTCAGCTACCGCCAGCCCGGCGTCGTACTCACCGACCGCCGCTTCACCGTGCCCCTCGACCACGCCGACCCGGCCGGGGAGACGATCTCGCTGTACGCCCGCGAGGTCGTCGCGAGCGACAGGGCGGGGCAGGACCTGCCCTGGCTGCTCTACCTCCAGGGCGGCCCCGGATTCGGCGCACACCGCTTCGTCGGCAGGCCGGCCTGGCTCGGCCGCGCGCTGGAGGAGTACCGCGTCCTCCTCCTCGACCAGCGCGGCGCCGGCCACTCTGCCCCGGCCAACCGTCAGACGCTCCCGCTGCGCGGCGGACCGGCCGAACAGGCCGAGTACCTCGCGCACTTCCGCGCCGACTCGATCGTCCGGGACTGCGAGCTGATCCGCCGCGAGGTCACCGACGGCGCCCCGTGGACCGTGCTCGGCCAGAGCTTCGGGGGCTTCTGCACGGTCACCTATCTCTCCCTCGCACCGGAGGGCCTGGCGGCCGCCCTGATCACCGGCGGTCTGCCCGCCCTGGACGGCCACGCCGACGACGTGTACCGCGCCGCCTACCCGCGTATGGAGCGCAAGGTCGCCGCGCACTACGCCCGGTACCCGCAGGACGTCGAACGCGCGCGCCGCATCGCCGACCACCTCCTGCACCACGAGGTGACCCTCCCGAGCGGCTACCGGCTCACCGCCGAGGCCTTCCAGACCGTCGGCATCCTCCTGGGCGGCGGCGAGGGCAGTCATCGTCTGCACCACCTCCTCGAAGAGGCCTTCGTGCCCACCCCGCAGGGCCCCGCGCTGTCCGACGCCTTCCAGGAGGAGATGCAGGGTCAGCTCTCCTTCGCCGGACACCCGCTCTACGCCCTCCTCCACGAGGCGATCTACGCACAGGACGCGCGCCCCACCGCATGGTCCGCCGAGCGGGTGCGCGCCGAGTTCCCGCAGTTCGACGCCGCGAAGACGCTCACCGGCGACGGCCCGCTGCTGCTCACCGGTGAGACCGTCCACCCCTGGATGTTCGACGCCGACCCCGCGCTGCGCCCGCTGCGCGAGAGCGCCCGACTCCTCGCCGACCGCACCGACTGGACGCCCCTGTACGACCCGGCCCGCCTGGCCGTCAACGAGGTCCCGGCAGCGGCCGCGATCTACCACGACGATCTGTACGTCGACACCGCCCACTCGCTGCGCACCGCGCGGGCGATCCGGGGCCTGCGCACCTGGGTCACCGACGAGTTCGAGCACGACGGCGTCCGGGCCGGCGGCCCCCGCGTCCTCGACCGACTGCTCGCCCTCGCCCGTGACGAGGTGTGACGTCGCTTTCCCGCCCTGGCGGGCCGATCCGCACGAGAGGCCCTAGTCTGCGGTCATGACCGAGCCGACGATCGCCCAGCTCCGGCCCATGCCCGAGGACTGGGAGCGCGCCCTGGCCGTGGTGGCGCATCCGGACGACCTCGAGTACGGGTGCTCGGCGGCGATCGCCGCCTGGACCGACGCCGGCCGTGAGATCGCCTACGTGCTGGCGACCCGCGGCGAGGCCGGCATCGACACCCTCGCGCCCGCCGAGTGCGGCCCGCTGCGCGAGCGGGAGCAGCGGGCGAGCGCGGCCGTGGTGGGCGTCTCGACGGTCGAGTTCCTCGACCATCGGGACGGCGTCGTCGAGTACGGCCCCGCCCTGCGCCGTGACATCGCCGCCGCGATCCGCCGGCACCGCCCGGAGCTCGTGATCACGCTGAACCACCGCGACACCTGGGGCGGCGTCGCCTGGAACACCCCCGACCACGTCGCCGTCGGCCGCGCCGCCCTCGACGCGGCCGGGGACGCCGGCAACCGGTGGATCTTCCCGGAACTCGTCGAGCAGGGCCTCCAGCCCTGGAACGGGGTGCGCTGGGTCGCCGTGGCCGGTTCCGCGACGCCCACCCACGCGGTCGACGCGTCGGCGGGACTGGAGCGCGCCGTCGACTCGCTGCTCGAACACCGCTCCTACATCGAGGCGTTGACGGACGAGGAGCCCGAGCAGTACGCACGGGGGTTCCTGACCGGCGTGGCGAACTCGGCGGCGGAGCGGTTCGGCGGCCGGCCGGCCGTGGCGTTCGAGCTGTTCGGCCGGTAGGCGGGCGTCGCCCCCGGCGGTGCGCGCCTACCGGCCCGGAAAACGGGTGCGCGGAGCATGGCCGCAGGTCATTAGGGTGGGCGGATGCAAGACGAGACGGTGGACCTGACCGAGCTGCGCGGCGACTGTGCGAACTGCTTCGGCCTGTGCTGTGTGGCCCTGCCCTTCGCCCGCTCCGCCGACTTCGCGATCGACAAGCCGGCCGGCACGCCCTGCCCGAACCTGGGCGAGGACCACCGCTGCGGCATCCACGCGCGGCTGCGGCAGAAGGGCTTCACCGGCTGCACGGTCTACGACTGCTTCGGCGCCGGGCAGAAGGTCTCGCAGGTCACCTTCGGCGGCCGGGACCGCGGCAGCGCCTCGCCGGCCGAGGTCCGCCGGATGAACGAGGCGTTCCCGGTCGTGCGGCAGCTCCACGAGCTCCTGTGGTATCTCTCGGAGGCGCTGGGCCTGCCCGCGGCCCGCCCGGTCCACGCGGACCTGCGCCGGTCGCTGGCGAGGACGGGGGAACTGACGCTGCTGCCCCCGGCGGAGCTGTTGATGCTTCCGCCGCCGCGCGGTACCAGTCCCATGAGGGCTTTGAGGGTGGAGGTCTTGCCCGCGCCGTTGGCGCCGATGATGCCCACCGACGCC
>NZ_JBEPBI010000144.1:0-20128 GCF_040299045.1 Streptomyces sp. NPDC001027 | reverse complement strand
GCGGATCGGTGACGGGCCGGCGACCGGCGGAGGGGATCATGCGCGGGGGCACGCTCAGGAGGCGGCCAGGTCCTTGTGGATGACCTTGGCGACGCCCTGGATGGTGGCGATGCCGTAGTTCATGGTGCTGTTGCCGTGCGTGAGGACCGTCATCACGTAGTCGTGGCCGCCGCCCTTGAACGTGCCGACGCTGTGCACCCGCCAGCCCTGCGTGGCGCGCGACAGCCAGCCGTTCTTGACGTGCCAGGTCACGTTCGCGGGCCGGCCGTACGGGGTGCCCCAGCGCTGCGCGGAGACGACCTTGCCCATCAGGGTGCTGACGTAGGAGCGCGAGGCGTCGGTCAGCACCGCGTTGCGGGCGTGGATCAGCTTGAGCAGCTTCTGCTCGTCGGTGACGGTGATCTGGGTCAGTCCCCAGTAGTTGTTCGCACCGGGCGTGGTCTGGGTCATCTTCGCGGCCGTCAGGAACTTCTTGATCTTCGTCACGCCGAGCTGCTTCCACAGGGTGGAGGTGGAGGCGTTGTCCGACTTGGTGATCATGGCGGTGGCGAGCGACTTCTCACGGCTGGTCAGCGTGCGGCCCGCTTTCTGCGCGTCCCACAGCAGCGCGGACAGGACGGTCACCTTGACCACGCTGGCCGAGTCGTAGGCGGTGGAGGCGCGCAGGGTGCAGGTGGTGTTCGTGCTGCGGTCGTAGAGGCCGACGGCGATCGTGCCCTTGCGGCCCACCAGCGCGGCGGTGATGTCCTTCTTCAGCTTGGTCGCCAGAGCGGCCTTGTTCGACGTGCAGCTGACGGTGGGCGCGGCGGCGGAGGCGGGCGCGGCGGTGGCCACGCCGGTGACGAGGACGGCGGCGCCGAGCGCCGTGGCGGCCAGTCCCCTTCTGCGGAATGCGGTCCGGTGAGTCATGCCACGTTGACTCACACATCTGATCGATAGTTGTACTTCCGTTCGAGCTGCGGGAGTTCGTGACAGGTTCGTCGCCGGGCGGAGACATATCGCGGACCGCCAGGGGAAGTTCGCCTCGCGCGGGAAGCGCGCTCACCCGCTTCTCATCAGGCCACAGCTCGTCCCCAGGTGGAGCACAGGCCTCGCTCATCCGCCGTGCGCATCGTGCAGTGGTGACATCTGCCACCGATCCCCTCCCCCGCCCGAACGCGGCTCCCGCCGGGTCCCCCGCCGTCTCCCCGGACCGGCCGCCGCCGGCCGCCTCCCGGGCGGCCCCTCCGGCGCACCCGCCGCACAAGGCGCCCCGCTGGTCGCTGCCCGCACTGATCGCGATCCTGGCCCTGGCGGGGGTGCTCTACGGCTGGAACCTGTCCGGCGACAGCCTCAACAGCTTCTACAGCGCCGCCGTCTACAGCGGCACGCAGAGCTGGAAGGCGTGGTTCTTCGGCTCACTCGACGCCGGGAACTTCCTCACCGTCGACAAACCGCCGTTCGCGCTCATGGTCATGGGCCTGTCCTGCCGGGTTCTCGGCTTCGGCGCCTGGCAGATGACGGCCCCGCAGATCGCGGCGGCGCTGGGCACGATCTGGATCCTGCACTCCAGTGTGAAGCGGGCGTTCGGACACGTCGCGGCCGCCGTCGCGGCGCTGGCGCTCGCGCTGACGCCCATCACCGTCGCCATCAACCGCGACAACAACCCCGACACGATCCTCGTCCTGCTGATGACGGCGGGCGCCGCGCTCGCCCTGCGCGCCACCCGCGACGACAGGCTGCTGCCGCTCCTCGGCTCCGCGGTCTGCTTCGGCCTCGCCTTCAACACCAAGATGCTCCAGGGCTACATCGCCCTCCCCGCCGTCTTCGCCGTGTACCTGTACGCGTCGCGGCTCGGCCTGCGGAAGAAGGCCGTCAACCTGGCGCTCGCCGCCGTGGCGCTGGCCGTCTCGAGCTTCTGGTGGGCGACCGCGGTCTCGTTCGTGCCGGCCGACGACCGCCCGTACATCGGCGGTTCGACCGACGGCGGCGCCTGGGACCTGATCATGGGCTACAACGGCCTCGGCCGGGTCCTCGGCGGCGAGGGCAACGGCGGGGGCGGCGGAGGCGGCGCGTCCTTCGCCGGGACAGCGGGCATCGGCCGGATGTTCAACGACGTCCTCGGCGGCCAGATCTCCTGGCTGATCCCCTTCGCGGGCGTCGCGCTCGTCGCCGGTCTGGTGCGGTGCGGCCGGGCCCCGCGCACCGACGCGACGCGTGCCGCGCTGGTGATGTGGGGCGGCTGGCTCGTGCTGCACTACCTGACGTTCGCCATGGCCGAGGGCACGATGCACCCGTACTACACGACCGCGCTGGCCCCGGGCGTCGCGGCGCTGTGCGGGGGCGGCGGCGTCCTGCTGTGGCGTGCCTTCCGCGGCGGCGACGCCCGCTGGTCGTGGGTGCTGCCGGCCGCTCTCGCGGTCACCGGCGGCTGGGCGATCGTGCTGCTGCGGCGGGCCACGGGCTGGAACACCTGGCTGTGGCCGGCGGTGGGCGTGGTCATGGTCCTCGCGCTGGTGGGCCTGCTCGTCCTGCGGTCGGCGCACTCGGGCATGCGGCTCCGGCTGCTCGGGGCGTCCGTCGCGGCGGCGCTCGTGGCGGCCCTGGCGGGTCCGACGGCGTACGCGGCCTCGCCCGCCTTCGGCGCCTCCGGCGGCATGATGGGCGGCGCCAACCCGACCGCGGGCCCGTCCACCGGCGGCGGCATGGGCGGTCCCGGCGGCGGGGGCGGCGGACGGGGCGGCTTCGGCGGGGGCGGCGGCCAGCCGCCGGGCGGCACGCGGCAGGGCGGCCAGGCGGGCGGGGAGCTCCCCGGGGGCGGCGACGGCCCGACGACGCCGGGCGGCGGCGCCGGAGAACTCCCCCAGGGCGGCGGCGAGAACGGCACGGCTCCCGGCGGCACGACGGGCGGCGCTCCCGGCGGCATGGGCGGAGGCGGGGGCATGGGCGGCGCCGACAGCGGGCTGGTCTCGTACCTGGAGAAGCACCAGGACGGCGCCACCTGGCTGATCGCGGTGTCCGACTCCCAGAGCGCGGGCCGGCTGATCCTGAGCACCGGCAAGCCCGTCATCTCGATGTTCGGCTTCACCGGCTCCGACAACGCGATGACGCCGACCCGGCTCAAGGAGCTGGTGAAGAAGGGCGAGCTGCACTACATCCAGCTCGGCGGCGGCGGTCGCGGTCCCGGCGGCGGCGACAACAGCCTGCCGGCCGAGATCACCGCGTGGGTGCAGCAGAACGGCACGGCGGTGCAGGCGAGCGAGTACGGCGCGACGTCGGCCTCCGAGGCCGGTTCCGGGGACGGCGCCTCCACCACGTCCACCGTCTACCGGCTCGACCCCTCCGACGTGGGCTGACACGCCCTCACCCGTACGGCGGCGACGGCCTCCGACTCACCCGTCGGGGGCCGTTTGCGCACGTCAACTCGCGTAGACAAAGGGCAGTTTGCCGGTTCTCGTCATCTGAAAGACATGTCAGATTCATTGCCATGACCGCATGTGCATGTCACTCTCCCGATTGCCGCCTTCAATCAACCCGCGTAGATCGGACACCCCACATGCTGGCGACACGCATACGCCGATGGAAGTCGGTGGCGCTTGCCACCACTGCCGTCCTGGTCGGCCTCACCGCCCCCGCGCTCACCGCGTCCCCCGCCGCGGCGACCACGACGGCGTACGACTCGACGTACTACAAGAACGCGGTCGGCAAGACGGGCACGAGCCTGAAGTCCTCCCTGCACACGATCATCAGCGCCAACGTCTCGAAGATCTCCTACTCCGCGGTCTGGAACGCCCTCAAGGTGACCGACCAGGACCCGAACAACAGCAACAACGTGATCCTGCTGTACAGCGGCGTCTCGCGCAGCAAGTCCCTCAACGGCGGCGACGTCGGCGACTGGAACCGCGAGCACGTCTGGGCCAAGTCGCACGGCGACTTCGGCGAGGTGACCGGCCCCGGCACGGACCTGCACCACCTGCGTCCCGCGGACGTGACGGTCAACAGCATCCGCGGCAACAAGGACTTCGACAACGGCGGCAGCACCGTCTCGGGCGGCGGCGGCAGCCTCACCGACTCGGACTCCTTCGAGCCGCGCGACGCCGACAAGGGCGATGTGGCCCGCATGATCCTCTACATGGCGGTCCGCTACGACGGCGGCGACGGCTTCGCCGACCTGGAGCCCAACGAGAAGGTCAACAACGGCAGCAACCCGTACATCGGCAAGCTCTCGGTGCTCAAGCAGTGGAACGACGAGGACCCGCCGAGCGCCTTCGAGGAGAAGCGCAACCAGACCATCTACGACACCTACCAGCACAACCGCAACCCGTTCATCGACCACCCGGAGTGGGTCGAGGCGATCTGGTAGGACCTCCGCACGAACCCGTGGAGGGGCCGAACCTCCCCTGACCGCACAGGGGTTCGGCCCCTCTCGGCGTCACCCCGGAGCCGTGGCGGGGGTGGGGTGATCCTGGTGGTTCAACGATGCCGGGACGGCGTCAACGGGCGTCGCCGGTCCCGGTGTGCGTCGGCGCGAACATGCGCAGCAGCGCCGGGAGGACCACGACCGACGGGCCGGGCTCGGAGAGCGCCTTCGCCAGATCCGCCGCCAGGGTCTGCGGGGACGTCCGCACGCCCGGCACACCGAAGGACTCCGCCAGCGCCGCGTAGTCCGGGCGGGCCAGCTCCGTGCCGGTGGCCGCGCCGAAGGAGTCCGTCATGTACTCGCGCAGGATGCCGTAGCCGCCGTCGTCGACGATCAGCCAGGTGACGTCCAGGTCGTGCTGGCGGGCCGTGGCGAGCTCGGCGACCGAGTACAGGGCGCCCCCGTCCCCGGAGACCGCGAGCACCGGCCGGGTCGGGTCGGCCACCGCCGCGCCCAGCGCCGCGGGGAAGGCGTAGCCGAGGCCGCCGGCGCCCTGCGCGGAGTGCATGTGGTTCGGGCCCTGGGCGTCGAAGGCCGACCACGCCCAGTAGGCCAGGATCGTCATGTCCCAGAAGGACGGGGAGTCGGCCGGCAGCGCCCTGCGCACCGACGCCAGCACGTCCTGCTCCAGCGTGAGGTCCTGGGCGGCGATGCGGCTCGCGACCCTGGCGAGCAGGTCCCGTACCCGGCCGGGGGCGGTCTCGTCCTGCCGTCGCTCGACCGTCTCCAGGAGCGCCTGCAACGCGAGGCGGGCGTCCGCGTGGATGCCCAGCGCCGGGTGGTTGGACTCCAGCTTGCCGAGGTCGGCCTCGATCTGGACGATCCGGCCGCGAGGCGTGAACGTGTGGTAGTTGGACGACAGTTCGCCGAGGCCCGAGCCGACCACCAGCAGGACGTCGGCGTCCTCCAGGAAGTCCGTGGTGTGCCGGTCCTCCAGCCAGGACTGCAGGGAGAGGGGGTGCGCCCACGGGAACGCGCCCTTGCCGCCGGGGGTGGTGACGACGGGCGCGTCGAGCCGCTCCGCCAGCTGCCTGAGCTTGCCCGACGCGTCCGCCCGGACCACTCCCCCGCCCGCGATGATCGCCGGGCGCTCGGCACGCGACAGCAGGTCGGCGGCCAGGGCCGTCAGTTCGGGGCGCGGCGGCAGTTCGTCGGGGAAGGCGTCGCCGCCCGTCACGACCGGGATCGACGTCGGCGCGAGCAGCACGTCCTGCGGGATCTCCACCCACACCGGGCCGTGCGGGACCGTCAGCGCGGACTTCCAGGCCGCCTCGATCGCCGACGGGATCTGCGACGCGGTGCGGGCCTGGTGGACGGACTTCACGACGCCCCTGAACGAGGCCGCCTGGTCCGGGAGTTCGTGCAGGTAGCCGCGTCGGCCGCCGCCCAGGCCCGCCGTCGGGACCTGGCTGCTGACCGCCAGGACGGGGGCTGAGGCCGCCGCTGCCTCGTGCAGCGCGGCGAGGGAGGTGAGCGCGCCCGGGCCCGTCGACAGCAGCAGCGGCGCCGCCTCCCCGGTGATCCTGCCGTAGGCGTCCGCCGCGAAGCCCGCGTTGTTCTCCATCCGCAGGCCGACGTAGCGCAGCGAGGAGCGGCGCAGGGCGTCGAACACGGCGAGCGCGTGCTGGCCGGGCAGGCCGAACACGGTCGTCGCGCCGAGCGCGGCCAGGGTCTCCACGACCAGGTCTCCTCCGGTGCGGCCGGGCGGAGGGTTCAGCGCGGCCTCCGTCTGCGCGGCGGTCGGGCGGAGCACCAGGTCGTGGTCGTGAGTCACTTCGCGCGAGCCTCGGCAATCTGTCGGGACATGATCGTGGTGAGTTCGTACGCCGTGTGGGACGCGGCCACCGACGTGATCTCCGCGTGATCGTACGCGGGGGCCACCTCGACGACGTCCGCCGAGACCAGGTTGCAGGAGGCGAGGCCCCGCAGGATCTCCAGGAGCTCGCGGGAGGTCATGCCGCCCGCCTCCGGGGTGCCGGTGCCGGGCGCGTGCGCCGGGTCGAGGCAGTCGATGTCGATGGAGATGTAGAGGGGGCGGTCGCCGATGCGCTGGCGCAACTGGTCGGCGATCTCGTCGGCGCCGCGCCGGTAGACGTCCGCCGAGGTGACGATGCCGAAGCCCATCTTCTCGTCGTCGGTGAGGTCCTGCTTGCCGTACAGGGGGCCGCGGGTGCCGACGTGGGAGAGCGCCTCGGTGTCGAGGACGCCCTCCTCCACCGCCCGGCGGAACGGCGTGCCGTGCGTGTACTCCGCGCCGAAGTAGGTGTCCCAGGTGTCGAGGTGGGCGTCGAAGTGGAGCAGGGCCACGGGGCCGTGCTTCTTCGCGACCGAGCGCAGCAGCGGGAGCGCGATGGTGTGGTCGCCGCCCAGGGTCATCAGGCGCGCGCCGGTGCCGAGCAGGTCGTCGGCGGCCGCCTCGATCGTCTCCACGGCCTCGTGGATGTCGAACGGGTTCACCGCGATGTCGCCGCCGTCCGCGACCTGGGCGAGGGCGAACGGGGAGGCGTCCTGCGCCGGGTTGTACGGCCGCAGCAGCCGGGACGCCTCACGGATCGCGTTGCCGCCGAAGCGGGCGCCGGGCCGGTAGGAGACGCCCGAGTCGAACGGCACGCCCACGACGGCGACGTCGGCCCGGCCGACCTCGTCGAGACGGGGCAGCCGGGCGAAGGTGGCGGGGCCGGCGTACCGCGGGATGCGGGAGGAGTCGACGGGGCCGCGGGGCGTCTCGTTGGCGTTCATGGTCGAATGCTCTCTTTCTCACGCTTCGTCGCGTGTGCACTGCTTGTCGCCAGACCCTACGGGGACCGGACCTACGGGGACCGGGTCGGGGGCTCCCGTCAACCCTAGGCAGCCCTGCGACGGCCGCGAACTGTACGTTTCGTCCATCAGGGGGCCGTCGACCTTCCGGTATCGGCAAGGACGGCCGGAATCGGCAAGGACCGGCACGGGGAGTGCGTGACGCGTGTCCCAGCGTCCGCAACAGCCGGGACGCCCACAGTCCGCTGCCCCACAATGGAGACCATGCCGATATCCGCGACGCCCAGCCGCGTCGAACTCGTCGACCACCTCGTCAGAACGCGTATCGCCGGGGACGTCGCCACCCCGCGCGAGAACAACCTCTCGCACTACCGCCAACTCGCCAACGGCGTGCGCAACTTCTGGCTGGGCCTGGAACTCGGCGACCGCTGGACCGACGAGCAGGACGTGCTCGCGGTGATGGCGGAGCGGGTGGGCGTCAACGACGACCCCGAGTACCGCTACGGCCAGGACACCATCGACCCCGAGCTGACGGTCGACGGCCTGAACCGGATGGCGGCCCGGCTGCGCAAGGCGGCCGAGGGCCGGCAGCGGGTGCTGTTCGCCACCGGTCACCCGGGCGGCCTGCTGGACGTGCACCGCGCGACCGCCGCGGCCCTGCGCGCGGCGGGCTGCGAGATCGTCGTCGTCCCGCCGGGTCTGCAGACCGACGAGGGGTACGTCTGGCAGGTCGCCGACGTGGCGGTGCTCGAGCACGGGGCGACGCTGTGGCACACCCATTCGGGCGAGCCGATGAAGGCGATCCTGACGGCGCTGGAGCGCGCGGGGCGCCCGCTGCCGGACCTGGTCGTCGCCGACCACGGCTGGGCGGGATACGCCGGCCGGCACGGCGTGGACTCCGTCGGCTACGCCGACTGCAACGACCCGGCGCTGTTCATCGGCGAGGCGGAGGGCGTCGTCCAGGTGGCGGTCCCCCTGGACGACCACGTCGTCAGCCCGCGCCACTACGACCCGATGGTCGCCTACCTGCTCGCGGAGGCGGGCCTGTAGGACGGGGGGCACGGACGGGGGTTCAGGACAGGGGTTCAGCCCGCCCGGGGGACGCGGACCACGCCCTCCTGGATCACCGACACCGCGAGCCGGCCGTCCTGCGTGTAGATGCGGGCCTGGCCGAGGCCGCGGCCGCCGTGCGCGGAGGGCGACTCCTGGTCGTACAGGAGCCACTCGTCGGCGCGGAACGGGCGGTGGAACCACATCGCGTGGTCCAGGGACGCCCCCACCACGTCCCCCACGGCCCAGCCGCCGCGCCCGTGCGCGAGCAGCACCGAGTCGAGCAGGGTCATGTCGGAGACGTAGGTGGCGAGGACGACGTGCAGCAACGGGTCGTCGGCCAGCTTGCCGTCGGTGCGGAACCACACCTGGGAGTGCGGTTCGCGCGGCTCGCCGAACTTCCCGTACGGCGGCTCCTCGACATACCGCAGGTCGATGGCCTCGCGGGTCTCCAGGAACCGCGCGACGACCGCCGGGTCGAGGTGGCCGTAGCCGCGCAGCCGCTCCCGGGAGGTGGGCAGCGCCGCCGGGTCCGGCGAGGCGGGCATCGGCGCCTGGTGGTCGAGGCCTTCCTCGTACGCCTGGAAGGACGCCGACAGCGAGAAGATCGGCCGGCCGTGCTGGACGGCGACCACCCGGCGGGTGGTGAAGGAACGGCCGTCCCGGATGCGCTCGACGTCGTAGACGATGGGCGCCCCGGGGTCCCCCGCACGCAGGAAGTACGCGTGGAGGGAATGGGCGGGCCGGTCCTGCGGGACCGTCCGCCCGGCGGCGACCAGCGCCTGGGCCGCCACCTGTCCGCCGAACACGCGTGGGACGACGGCGGTCCGGGAGCGGCCGCGGAAGATGTTCTCCTCGATCTGTTCCAGGTCGAGCAGATCGAGGAGATCCTGCAGTGCGTCGTTCATGACGTCCAGTCGTGCCGGGCAGCCGTCGCCGGGACCTTACAGACCCATGTCCTTGGCGATGATCGACTTCATGATCTCGCTGGTGCCGCCGTAGATGCGGTTGACGCGGTTGTCCGCGTACAGGCGGGCGATCGGGTACTCGTTCATGAAGCCGTAGCCGCCGTGCAGTTGGAGGCAGCGGTCGATGACGCGGTGGGCGACCTCGGTGCAGAACAGCTTGGCGCTCGCGGCCTCGGCCGGCGTCAGCTCACCGGCGTCCAGCGCCTCCGTGGCGCGGTCGGCGACGGCCTCGGCCGCGTCCACCTCGGCCTGGCAGGCGGCCAGCTCGAACTTGGTGTTCTGGAAGTGCGCGACCGGCTTGCCGAATACGGTGCGCTCCTGCACGTACTGCTTGGCGAACCGGACGGCGGCCTTGGCCTGCGCGTACGCGCCGTAGGCGATGCCCCAGCGCTCGGAGGCCAGGTTGTGGCCGAGGTAGGAGAAGCCCTTGTTCTCCTCGCCGAGGAGGTTCTCCACGGGCACCTTGACGTCGACGAACGCCAGCTCGGCGGTGTCGGAGGTCTTCAGGCCGAGCTTGTCCAGCTTGCGGCCGATCGAGTAGCCCTCGGACTTGGTGTCCACCACGAGGAGCGATATGCCGTGCCGGCGGTCGTCGGCGCTCGGCGCGTCGGTCCGGGCGCAGACGATCATCTGGTCGGCGTGGACGCCGCCGGTGATGAAGGTCTTGGAGCCGTTGAGGACGTAGTGCGTGCCGTCCTCGCTCAGCTTGGCGGTGGTCTTCATGCCCGCGAGGTCGGAGCCGGTGCCCGGCTCGGTCATCGCGATCGCCCACATCTCCTCGCCGGAGACGAACTTCGGCAGGTAGCGCTTCTTCTGCTCGTCGTTGGCGAGCAGCTTGATGTACGGCAGACCGAGCAGCACGTGCACGCCGGAGCCGCCGAAGGTGACGCCCGCGCGGGCCGTCTCCTCGTACAGGACGGCCTCGAACTTGTACGAGTCGATGCCGGCGCCGCCGTACTCCTCGTCGACGCGGATGCCGAAGACGCCCAGCTCGGCGAGCTTGTAGTAGAAGTCGCGCGGCGCCTGGCCGGCCGCGAACCACTCGTCGTAGACCGGGACGACCTCGGCCTCGATGAAGGCCCGGAGGGTCTCCCGGAACGCCTCGTGGTCCTCGTTGAACACCGTACGGCGCACCGCCGCCACCCTTCTGTGCGCCTAAACCGGCGCCGCTCTCGCGTACCTGGTTGCTCGCCGTGGGGGTTCCTCAATGCGTGGTCGCGGTCCCCCGGGCTAAGCGCTCGCTCAGGATTCACCGTACCGGCGGGTAGGGAGGGGCGTCCAGACCTCTCGGGGCTCGGCACCCGTAACGCTCGTCACGTACCGGCAGGCAGGCGGCCCGATCGCCGGAAAGGGTGCGATCACGCTCCAAGGGCTCTGCCGATCCGTTCTCTCTTCGCCACCCGGTCGCCTTCCCTGCTCTTTCCGTCGCAGATCAGACCCCGACCAAGCCCTTGATGCCCCGAGCTTCCCACGCTGATGACTCGGGCATCGTCGCCGAGTGGCCGTCGAGCGCTTGCACTGGTCGATGGCCGATTGCATGGCTGAGGCCGGTGTAGGCGCAGCGAGGCAAACGCACGCCTGATCAGTCGACTGACGCGCGGTCGTGGCTGGCTTTCATGGCTGAAGCTGAGGCAGACCGCGACGAACGGCGCCGACCGTCAGCCGAACGAGGCCCGCACCGGGCGAAGCAGAACCGCCCCAGAGCGTCCGAGGTTCACTCCCAAGTACACGGCCCCATCGGCCCTGACCTGCCAAAACCTCGCCCACCGAGACTATTGAGGGTCCACTGACCCCTCATCCTCGTCCGCCTCGCATACCTCAATTCAACCTCAGAGAATCTCCACCATCTCCATTACCGCCATGCCCCTGACATACGGTCACCGTATCGACTGCCGAGAGGGCAGCCCAAGCCAGATGGGTGCCTCTGTGAATGCACCTGCACGAGGCGCCGCCACTCTCTCACCTCCGACACAACTGCATCACATGACGATACGTCAGAAACTAAGTACACGGGGACTCATGACGATTCGTATACCCGCGTTAGACAGACGCGGACGGCTGCCTTGGTCCGGGCGGAAGGTCCGCTTCATAGCGAGCGGTATCGCCTTGGCTATGGCCATCACTCTGCTGGATGGCGCAGGCTCGGCGATCGCCCAGCCGCAGCAGGCGCCTGCAGCCGAACCTCAGCAGAAGACAGTGACGCAAGCCTCCGACATCGCTTCGGCGCGTGTGGCTGCGAAACTCTCCGGCAGGAGGGTCGAGGCACTCTCCGAGCGAACCGAGACATCGACCACCTGGGTCAACAAGGACGGCTCCCTCACCACCGAGCTGACCGCAGGACCGGTGCGCTTCCAGGACACTGCCACGGGTGACTGGCGCGATATCGATGTCGACCTGGTCACTCAGGCCGATGGTTCGGTCGCCTCCAAGGCACACCCGGCCGGGCTGAAGCTGTCGGGCAAGAAGGGCGCGAAGGCGTCCTCTCTGCGCGCGGCCCAGACCGCTCCCGCCACCGATCTGGTCACTCTCGGCCAGAGCGACGAGCAGATCACGCTGCAGTGGCGCGGCGGACTGCCCGCCCCGCAACTGGACGGCACCCGCGCCACCTATGTGAACGCGGTACCCGGCGCGGACGTGGTGGTGGAAGCCACCCGTACCGGCTTCGAGCAGTTCGTCGAGATCAAGCAGAAGCCCACCACTGACGGCTTCTCCTACACGCTGCCGCTGCGGACCAAGGGCCTGAAGGTCGAGCAGCAGGCTGACGGCAGCGTGCTGTTCACCGACAAGAAGTCGGAGAAGACGGCCGTCATGCCCTCTCCGGTCATGTGGGATGCCACCGTCGACCCCGTCTCCGGTGAGCACACGCGTCAGTTCAAGGTCGGCATGAAGGTCGTCAAGGCCAAGGGCGGTGTCGACCTCGTCCTCACCCCCGATGCCGGCTTCCTGGCCGATCCGGCCACGAAGTACCCGATCACGGTCGATCCCTCGACCTCAGCGCTGTCGAACGTCTTCGACACCTACGTCCAGCAGGGCACCACGACCGACTGGTCCACCGATGTCGAGCTGAACCTGGGCAACCCCGGCACGAAGAACACCGACGGGACGTACCGCACAGCCCGGTCGTTCGTCTCCTGGAACACCGTGCCGATCGCCGATGCGCTGGTGTCGGACGCGAAGCTCTCCTTGTGGAACTTCCATTCCGGCAACTACACCGGTTCAGCATGTCCGACCCAGCCGTGGGAGGTGTGGTCCACCGGTGCGGCAACGACGTCGTCGCGGTGGACGGCACAGCCAGCCTGGACCGCGACGAAGGCCACGTCCTCAGAGACGCGGGGCAACGCCTCGTGCACCACGCAGCCGGACGGCTGGATCAACGCCGACGTCACCACGATGGTGCAGGAATGGGCGTCGGCCAAGGCAGCCAAGTCCCACATGGGCCTGCGCGCCTCCGACGAGAACGCCACTGGACAGTGGAAGCGGGTCAACTCCGCCAATGCCGCCTCCAACCCGCCCAAGCTGACCGTCACCTACAACTACCGGCCACGCACCGGCACAAAGCAGGAGGCGGGCCCGCCGTTCTTCTCCTACGGCAGCGCCTACATCGTCAACACCGTCACCCCGACCCTGCGGGACACGTTCGTCGACCCCAACGGTGACAAGGTCAACGGCACCTTCCAGATCTTCGACAACGCCACCAACACCCAGGTCGGCAAGGTCATCGTCTCCCCCTGGGCGAGTTCCGGCCAGGTCGCCTCGGTGACCGTCCCGGCCGGCGTGCTCACCAACGGCAAGACGTACCGCTTCCGCACCTCCCCGTACGACGGAGCCCATTACAACCTGGGCTGGTCGGAGTGGAAGACCTTCACGATCGACACCACCGCGCCCTCCGCCCCGACCGACATCTCCTCGACCGATTACCCGGCTAACGCGTGGGTCAAGGGCGCCGGCCAGGTCGGCACGTTCAACGTGACCCCGCCAGCCGGCGATCACAACTGGCTCGAATGGTCTCTGGACGGCGTGACCTGGACCAAGGCCGCCACCGGCGGCACGAGCGGCGTCAAGGCCGTCTCTGTCGCCCCGCCCAAGGACGGCACCCACACCCTCCAGGTCCGCTCGGCCGACAAGGCTGACAACAAGTCCGAGGCGATCGAGTACACCTTCCACGTCGGCCCGGGCGGCTTCGTCCAGCCGAGCGAGGGCGAGCGTACTGCCCGCCGTCTATCCCTTGTGACGGACGCGGACGGCGCCAAGTACGACAAGGTGTCCTTCTCCTGGCGTCGCTCCGAGGCAGACGCGTGGATGGTCATCCCTGCGGGCGACGTCACCTCCGGCGGCACCCCGCTGACCGCGTGGCCCGTCCCGATGACCGGCGGCAAGAACACTCCGCTGGTGTGGAACACCACCGATACGGTCAATCCTGACGGCACCGTCCAGATCAAGGCCGACTTCACCGGCCCCGGCGGCAGCGGCACCACCCGTCCGCTGACCGTCGTCGTCGACCGCGGTGCCTCTGGTGCCGCGTCCGACGACATCGGCCCCGGCTCTCTGAACTTCCTCACCGGCGACTACACCCTCTCCGCCACCGATGCGTCCGCGTTCGATCTCGGTGTCTCGCGGACCGCCTCCTCCCGTATGCCCGACCAGGGCGCCAAGCAGGAGGGCCAGGCGGCGATCTTCGGCAAGGAATGGGTCGCGGGAACGGCGGCCGAGGAGGAGGAGTCCGACTACTCCCACATCCGTAGGGTCTCCGACACCGCGGTCGATGTGGTGCTGGCGGAGGGCGAAGCGGTCCACTTCACGGCCAACGCCGCGGAGAACGGCTGGATCCCCGAGCCCGGCTCCGAGGTGCTCACCCTGAAGGGCTCCACCTCCGGCTCATTCACCCTCTCGGACACCGAGGGCAATGTCACCGAGTTCACCAAACCGGATGCGACCGCCACCACCTGGCCGGTCTCCAGCACGCTGCTCGACGGCATGACCAACTCGGCCACCACCGTCGTGTCCGAGACCGTGACCGTGGACGGCAAGAAGCTGGTTCGCCCCAAGAAGGTCATCGCCCCCAACTCCGTCGCCTCGGCCGCGGCCTGCACGGCGGACTCGGCCACCAGGGGCTGCCGCGTGGTCGAGTACGTCTACGCGACCACGACGTCCGCCACCGCGAGCACGTACGGTGACTACAACGGCCAGGTCAAGGAGATCCGCCTCTGGGCAACTGATCCCGGTGCCGCCGCCGCGACGGCCAAACCCGTGCAGTCCTACGCCTACGACGCCTCCGGGCGACTGCGCGAGGCATGGAACCCGCAGATCTTGCCCGCGCTGAAGACGGCGTACGACTACGACGCCGCAGGTCGCGTCGTAAGCCTCACTCCCGCCGGCGAGCTGCCGTGGGTCTTCACCTATGGCAAGGCGGGCACCCGCTCGGCCTCCGGTGACGGCATGCTCCTCAAGGTGACCCGGGCAGCGCTCAAGCAGGGCACCCCGGACGTCGTCGAGGGGCAGGCCGCGACAAGCATCGTCTACGAGGTGCCCCTGACAGGAAGCTCCGCTCCCTACGCCATGGCTCCGGCCCAGGTGCGCGACTGGGGCCAGACCGACGCCCCTACCGACGCCACAGCCGTCTTCCCCGCCGACGCGGTTCCCGCCGGCTATGCCGGTTCCGCCCTGGGCGCCAATGACTACCAGCGCGCCGCCGTGCACTACCTGGGTGTCTCCGGCCGCGAGGTCAACTCCGCCGCCCCCGGCGGACACATCAGCACCAGCGAATACGACCGTTTCGGCAACGCTGTGCGGGAACTGTCGCCGGGCAACCGCGCCGTCGCCCTCGGCCTCACCGACAGCGACCGCGTCACCCAGGCCGAGCTGGGCATCGCCCAGCTGACCTCCGCAGAGCGTGCCGACCTGCTGGCAAACCGCTCCGTCTACAACGACTCCGGCACCCGGGAGCTGGAAGAGTTCGGCCCGCTGCGCCGGATCGACCTCACGACCGACCTCAAGGACGGCACGAACACCCTGGTCCCCGCGGGCTCCTCGGTGACCGCGCGTTCCTGGACGGTCAAGGAGTTCGACGCGGGCCGGCCCACGGACGGCACTGCGAAGGTCAAGGACCAGGTCACCAGGGTCACGACCGGCGCTCAGGTGCGCGAGCACCCCGGTGTGCAGGGCGAGACCCGTCACGTGCAAACTGTCTTCGACTGGGCCAAGGGCCTTGCCGTCAAGACCGTCCAGGACCCCAGCGGCCTGGCTCTGACCACGGAGACCCAGTTCGACACTCAGGGCCGTGTCGTCAAGCAGCTGCCGCCCGGTGCGACGGGAACGGACGCGGCGACGCGGGTGAGTACCTACTGGTCCGCCACCGGCACCGGCACCTGCCAGGGCCGGCCCGAGTGGGCCGACCTGCTGTGCTCGACCGGCCCGGCCGGTACGGTCACAGGCAGCTCGCAGCCCAATGAACTGCCCACCACGGTCACCGAGTACGACCGCTGGGGCAACGCCGCCAAGGTCACGGAGACTGCGAACGGCGTCACCCGCACCACGGTCACCTCCCACGACTCTGCGGGCCGGGCGACCGGGGTGAAGGTGACCGGCGGCCCGGGGCAGGGCGTGCCGGAGACCACCACCGAGTACGATCCCGCCACGGGACAGGTGGTCAAGACGGTTTCTCCCACCGCCGGCACCATCACCAAGGCGTTCGACAAGCTCGGCCGCACGATCTCCTACACCGATGCCGACGGCGGTGCCACGAGGACCGAGTACGACCTCCTGGACCGTCCGGTGAAGGTGTCCGACTCGGTGCCGTCCACGGTCACGTACACCTACGACCACGCGGCCGAACCGCGCGGTCTGGCCACCAGGACCACGGACTCCGTCGCGGGCGTCTTCCAAGCCGCATACGACGCGGACGGCTCCGCCCGCACGGAGAAGCTGCCTGGCGGTTACACCCTCACCCTCAACGAGGACACCACCGGTTCGCCCGCCTCCCGTGTCTACACGCGGGACAGTGACGGAGCCCTCGTCTACTCCGACACCGTGGACGAGTCCGTTCACGGCCAGGTCACCGCGCACTCCGGCTGGTCGGAGCAGAACTACCGCTACGACCGGACTGGGCGTCTGACCAAGGTCGAGGACACCGCCGACGGCATCTGCACCCGCCGCGACTACACCTTCGACGCGCGTACCAACCGCACCTCGCGTACCACAGCGGTAGGCGTCGCCGGCTCCGACTGCCCCACCACTGGAGGTGTCACCACCAGCCACACCTACGACAGCGCCGACCGCCTCGTCGACGCGGGCTACACCTATGACGCCTACGGCCGTACGACAGCGCTTCCCGGTCACGGAAGCCTGGCTTACTACGTTAACGATCTCGCCTACCAGCAGACCGCGAACGGCAGCCGCCGGAGCTGGCAGCTGGACGCCGCACTGCGCTACCGCTCATTTACGACCGAGACGGGATCAGGCACCACCTGGACCCAGACCGGTTCCAAGGTCAACCACTACGGTGACGACGGCGACAGCCCGCGATGGGTGACCGAGGACACCGCCGGGGCGCTGTCGCGCAACGTCGAGTCCATCGCCGGTGACCTCGCGGCCACGACGAGCAAGACCGGCGACACCACGTTGCAGCTGACCACCATCCACGGTGATGTCGCGCTCCAGCTCCCCCTGGACACGAGCAAGGCGCCCGTGGCACTGGACACCGACGAGTACGGCAACGCCCGGACCGGCCAGCCGACGACCCGCTACAACTGGCTCGGCGGCAAGCAGCGTTCGTCCGAGACCCTGACCGGGCTCACGCTTATGGGTGTGCGCCTGTACAACCCCGTCAGCGGACGGTTCCTGTCGGCCGACCCCGTGTACGGGGGCAACGCGAACGCCTACGAGTACGTCAACGGCGACCCGGTCAACCGTTACGACCTCGATGGCAAGTTGGGCTGGTTCAAGAAGAAGTGGAACAGCTTCAAGAAGAGCTCGGTGGGCCGCCACATCCGCAGGCACCGCAAGTTCTACGGCTGGGCGGCTGCGGCGGGCATCGGCGTCCTCAGCGCCGGGTGCATCGCGGCGACCGCGGGAATCTGCGCCGGTGCCGGCGGCCTGATCATCGGCGCGTCCCTCGGCGCCGGCGGAGGAATGGCCAACTACCGCATCGGTACGGCACGACGCACACGTGGCGGCTACGCTCGCAGCGGAGCCTACGGTGCCGCTGCGGCCTTCTTCCCCGGCGTCTGGACCCGGATGCGTCAGATCGGCATGGCGCAGAGCCCGCGCCGATGGTTGGACACGTTCCGTCGTGAGAAGAGCTACGGCACGCGTCGCGGCAAGGTGAACCAGCACTGGGGGTTCGGCACCCGCTGGATCCGCTGACCACCCATCGTGAACCCCTGGTGGGGTCCCTGAGACATCCGGGACCCCACCAGGGGCGCAACAGCAAGAACAGCCAAACACAACGGAAAGATGAAGTACGCAAATGACCGAAGAGCACGGCTCTGCAACTCCCTCGAAATTCCTCGGCATGGTCCTTTCCGCCGACCGGTTCATGAACACGCCTCGAGGCATCGTGATCATGTCTTTCCTGGTCATTGTCACAGGCTTCATATTTCCCCCGAAGAGTCTGATCATCGGTGCCGTGATCATGGCCTGTTGGATTGCCGTTGGCCTCACAGGCAAGCGGCATGAGAAGCATCGCTCTCGAAACTCGCGCTGACGGGACGAGAAAAGGTCCACGAGAACGACCACCGAGACAGGCGAAACCTGTTTGCGAACCCCTGGACGCAGCCGATCCGGTTTCGATGATCCAACGCGAACGAATGATCTTCGCGAGCCACTGCGGGGAGGCTTCCCGACTGGTCGGATCAGTGTGGCGTAAACGGCCTCGCGGCTGCACCTGCCGGTCTTCAGGCAGGTGCGGTGGCGTACAACCGGGGCGACCTGGGGGCGGCGTGCGGGGTCCAACATGGAGTCGGGAATCCGTCCCTTCTCCGTCGAACGAGTCCGCACCCTGGCCTGCGACTACGCCTGTACGGACGGGAGCTACGTCGAGGCGTTGGCGGCCATGGCCGTCCCCGGGGAGAAAGGCTGGTGGGAACAGTATCGCGGCACTCTCCCAGCCGGCCTGCTGGACATCGCCGAGTTGGAATGGCACGCGACACGCGTGCGTACTGCTCAGATCATGCACATGCCCGGGCTGCTCCAGACCGAGGACTACGCCCGTGCTGTCTTCACCGCTGCGCTTCCTGCCCTGAGCCGGCTGGAGGTCGAACTGCGGGTAAATCACCGCATGGAGCGTCGCAAGGTCTTTGAGCGGCCCGATTCACTGCGGTACACCGCCTACGTCCATGAAGCCGCCCTGCGCATGCCCTACGGCGGCGCCAAGGTGACCCGGCAACAGTTGGAGTACCTGACCGCAGCTCACGAAGTACCGTGCGCACTTGGACTGGATGGACGACGCCACGCTGACGTCACCGACCTCACGCGATCTCATCCGCGATATCGCTCATGAACTCTGAGGAGCAGCCATACCAGCCGACATCACCTGGGAAGAGCCCTTCTGCGGCGAGGGCAACAACTGCTTCCGCATAGGCGCCGATCTCGACGGCAACGCCTACATCGCCGTCGCCGGCCAGGAGGACAGCCCCCTCACCGACACCCGCGAAGCCCTGCGCGCCCTCATCCTGGACGTCAAGGCGGGCAAGGCAGACCACCTGCTCTAGGCGCTGTTCGGCGGGTCCGTTTGCCGGACTTGAGGTCAAGGGCGTACCGGTCGGCACGTCCGAGAGAAGCCGGCCGGGCCTCAGGCGTCCGCGGCCGCCGCGAACGCGCCGCGGGCCATGCGGTGCAGCAGCTCCCCGGTGGCCGCGCGGCCCGGGAGGGAGCCCGGTCGGCCCAGGTGCGGGGTGGAGTTCAGCAGGCCGAAGACGGAGTGGACCGCGGACCGGGCCGCGGGCTCGGCGAGGCCCGGGTAGAGCGCGCGCAGCGCCTCCACCCACAGCTCGACGTACTGCCGCTGGAGCTGGCGGACCAGCTTGCGGTCGCTGTCGCGCAGGCGGTCCAGCTCCCGGTCGTGCAGGGTGATCAGGGGACGGTCGTCGATCGCGAAGTCGATGTGCCCCTCGATGAGCGAGTCCAGGACCGTCTCCGCCGGGTCGCCGTCGGCCTCCGCCAGACGGCGTCTGGCGCCGGTCAGCAGCTGCCCGCTGATGCCCACGAGCAGTTCCGCGAGCATCGCGTCCTTGCCGGGGAAGTGCCGGTACAGACCGGGGCCGCTGATGCCGACCGCGGCGCCTATCTCGTCGACCCCGACGCCGTGGAACCCGCGCTCGGCGAACAGCCGCGCGGCCTCCCTGAGGATCTGCTCGCGCCGGGTGGGGGCGTCGGTTCTCGTGGCCATGGGGCAATTCTAGACAGGGAGGTTAGCGGTCGTTAACCTGGAGGAAATAGTTAACGCTCATTAACAGTCGATCACTGGCGTGAGGGGACCGCGAGGATGGAAGAGGCACCGGAGCTGACGAGCGCGGGCGATCCCGCGTCGGAGGCCTGGCGGGCCAACGAGGAAGCGCACCGCGCCCTCGCCGAGGAGCTGCGCGGAAAGCTGGCCGCGGCCCGGCTCGGAGGCGGTGAGAAGGCACGGGCCCGGCACACCGCGCGCGGCAAGCTGCTGCCCCGGGACCGGGTCGACGCCCTCCTGGACCCTGGGTCGCCCTTCCTCGAGCTCGCCCCCCTCGCCGCCGACGGGATGTACGACGGCCAGGCCCCGGCCGCCGGCGTCATCGCCGGGATCGGGCGGGTGAGCGGGCGCGAGTGCGTGATCGTGGCCAACGACGCCACCGTCAAGGGCGGCACCTACTACCCGATGACGGTGAAGAAGCACCTGCGCGCCCAAGAAGTGGCGCTGGAGAACCGCCTGCCCTGTCTGTACCTGGTGGACTCCGGCGGGGCCTTCCTGCCGATGCAGGACGAG
>NZ_JBEPBI010000143.1:0-20427 GCF_040299045.1 Streptomyces sp. NPDC001027 | reverse complement strand
TTTTTGGTTGGGTGTGTGTTTTACTGCGGGGGCCTCTACCTATCGCGGCCACCCCCCCCCCCCCCCTCCCCGAGGGCCGCGGCCGCGGGGGGGGGGCGGGGCGGGGCGCCCCCCCCCTCGCGCGGGGTCAGAACGCCAGGATCAGCGAGGCCGCCGCCGGCGCCGCGTACAGCAGCGGGAACGGCACGTGCGAGAACCAGCGGGCCCGCAGCACGGTGACCGCCGCCCCGAGGAAGTACAGGACGAGTCCGGCCGCGGCGGCGACGCCAACCCCGGGCACGAACAGTCCGGCCAGCAGACCGGCCGCTCCGGCGGCCTTGGCCGCGCCGAGCCAGGGCGCCCAGGCGCGCGGCACCCCGTAGTCGGCCAACGGCTTCAGCACCCACTCGGCGCCGAGCAGGACCGAGGCGGCCGAGAAGCCCGCCATGGCTGCGGCGACGACGGTGACGACGACATAGGCAGTGGACATTTCAACAGCTCCTCTTGGGGTTCCTTGTGCTCCTCACCCCTCTGACACCGCCCGCGGCGGGGATGTGACAGCACGAGAGGCCGCTGCCATGTGAAGGCGGTCACATGCTCCGGGCGGCCACCAGCCATCGGGACGGCAGCTCGATCCTGGCGCCGTCGGCGGTGAACTCGGTGGTGATCAGCGGCAGTTCGCCCGACGCCAGCACCATGAGCCCGGCGTCCCGCAGATGGACGGGCACCGCGTCGTCGGCGACCTCGCCGGGGGCGATGCCGTGCCGGAGGACGGGCGCGAGCTTCGGCGGCGGACCGGACGGACTCTGCGCCAGCGCGCCGAGGACGGAACGCGCGGCCTGCGCCGGTTCGACGAGGAAGACCCGGCCGCGCTCCCCCGCCAGCGCGGCGATGCCGTCCACCAGGGGCTGCCGGTCGGCGGGCTCGCAACTGTGCAGAACCCCCCGCACATAGACGTGGGCGTCACCGAGTTCGGCGTGCAGCGCCTCGGCGGCGGCCCGGTCGGTCGCGTCCAGCTCCCGGTACGCGGCCTGCCCGGCGGGGTCGGCGCGCCGCGCGTGGTCGAGGGCGGCGGCGGACAGGTCGGCGCCGATCACCCGCGGGAAACGCTCCGCGAGATACCTGGTCTGGGTGCCGTTGCCGCAGCCGAGGTCCACCAACGCCAGCTCCTGGTCCAGGAGATGGGGCTCGAAGAGGGCGAGGTGGAGCGCGGCGGTGACCTTCGGGTCCGCGTCCCAGAACACCGCGCCCGGCTCCTTCGGGGCCTCCCGCCAGAAGCCCTCCCACGCCTGCCGGTACCGACTCGCCACGCTCATGCCCAACTCCCCTGGGTGCACAGCCGATCCGCCGTAAGCGACGGGCGAGTACGGTCTACCGTCCCCCGTGCGGCCGCGACAAGCACGGTGCGTGTTCCTTCACGCCGCGTGCGCGATCCGCGGGGCGTGGCACACCGCGCCTGCGGCCCCGCTCCCGGTCCCGCTCTCCTGCGCGGGGCCGGGGCGGGTTCAGCGCCGCGGAAGCGTCAGTTCGAACCACACGGACTTGCCCGTGCGCGTGCGGCTGGCGCCCCACTCGCGGGCCAGCGCGCCCACCACGCGCAGTCCCCGCCCGACCTCGTCGCCGGGGCCGGCGCTCAGCAGGGTGGGCAGCTCGTGATCGTCGTCGTCGACCTCGCACAGCAGGGTGTCGCCGCGGACCAGGCGCACGGCCACGGGGCTGCGCCGCGAGTGCCGTACGGCGTTGGTGACGAGCTCGCTCACCAGGAGCTCGGCGGGACCGGCCGACTCGCCGAGCCCCCAGTCGTGCAGCTGCTCGCGGACCGCCGCCCGCGCCCGGCCGACCTCCGACGGGTCGAGGGAGAACCGCCATTCGGCGACGTCGCGCGGGGCGATGCCGCCGAGCCGGGCCATCAGCAGGGCGACGTCGTCCTTGCGGCCGCCCCGGGTGTTGAGGGCGCGGATGATGGTGTCGCAGGCGTCGTCCATCGAGGCGGCCGGATGGGCCGCGGACTCGCACAGGGTCGCCAGACCGACGCCGATGTCCTCGCCCCGCATCTCCACGAGCCCGTCGGTGCACATCACCAGCCGGTCGCCCGGCGACACGCGCACCCGCACCGCCTCGAACGGCACGCCGCCGACGCCGATGGGCGCGCCGGTGGGGAGTTGGAGGAGCTCGCTGCGGCCGTCGGCGGCGCGCACCAGCACGGGCGGGATGTGGCCCGCGTTCGCGAGGTGCAGTTCGCCGGCGATCGGGTCGTACACGGCGTACAGGCAGGTCGCCAGATAGCCGTCGCCGAGCCGCTGGGCGAGGTCGTCGAGGTTGCGCAGCAGTTGCGCGGGCGGCAGGTCCAGGGCGGCCATGGTCTGCACGGCGGTGCGCAACTGGCCCATCATCGCGGCGGAGTTGAGGCCGTGGCCCATGACGTCGCCGACGACGAGGGCGGTGCGCGCGCCGTGCAGCTTCACCGAGTCGAACCAGTCGCCGCCGACCCGCCCCAGCAGGGTGCCCGGCAGATAGCGGGTGGCGATGTCACAGCCCGCCATCCGGCGCGGGATGTGCGGCAGCATGCTGTCCTGGAGGGTCTCGGCGACGGCCTCCTGGTAGGTGTACATGCGGGCGTTGTCGAGCACGAGGCCCGCGCGGGCGGCGAGTTCGGCGCCGGTGGCCCGGTCCATGTCGTTGAACTCGACGCGCTCGGGGTGGCGCAGCAGGATCATGAACCCGAGGACGACGTTACGGGCCTTCAGCGGCACGACCAGCATGGAGCGGCCGGTGATGAGGGGCCGGATGTCGCGCTTGTCGAACTGGGAGGCGACGGCGTGCCCCAGTTGCTCGCTGATGCGCGGCACGAGAACCGGCTCGCCCGTGGTCATGCACTGGAAGAACGGGGTGTGCGCGGGGAACGGCATGGCCTCGCCGACGGGCACGACGTCGTCCCAGCGGCCGGGTTCGTCGGTGTGCTCGAGAGCGACCCGGTGCCACATCGTGGTGGTGTCCGGCACGCCGTCGGGGAAGCCCTCTCCGGCGACGACCTGTTCGCGCAGATAGGTGCCGGCCACGTCGGTGAAGCGCGGCACGACGGCTCTGCTGACCTCGACGATGGTGCGGGAGAGGTCGAGGGAGGTGCCGATCCGCCCGCTGACCTCGTTGAGGAACTCCAGGCGCTCGCGGACGGCGACGTACTCGAGGTCCTCGCCGTCGTCCTCGCTCCGGTCGGGTATCGGCAGCCCTTCGGCGGCGGCGCGGGCGGCGTGCTCGCGCCGCTCCCTGCGCTCCACGCGCCGGGCGACGCCCCAGTCGGGAGTGACGGGCACCCGGTCGTTCTGGCTGAACTCCAGGACGGGATAGCCGAGTTCGAGGATCTGTCCGACGATGCGGGCGCTTTCGCCGACGCTCATGCTGGGCAGGATCTCGGGCAGTCGGCGGGCGAGCTCGTCCGCGCCGGGGAAGTCGGTGTGCACGGCGAAACCGGGCGCGACGCGCTCCACGGTCAGGGGGTTCGCCGCTTCCCCCTCGTGACGCAGGACCGTCGCGTCGGCGGCCAGCACCAGCAGCCGCTGCGTCCCCGGTCCGATCAGCGGGTAGGCCCACCAGAGCACGTCGACGCGGTCCCGCTCCGGCACGGTCAGCCGGGCCCGGCCGGCCGCCGGGTAGCCGAGCCCGCGGTCCAGGGAGGAGTCCAGCCCCGGCCCGAGGCCGTCGTAGGCGCCGTACTCGCTGTAGGCGCCGCCGGGGAAGTCGTCGTAGGGGAGGTCGTCGTCGGGTTCGGGGAGCGCGCCGGCGACGGGCAGCAGATCGATCGCCGGGTGGCCGATCGCCTCGTTCTTGCCGACGCCGAAGAGCCGGCGTGCGCCGGTGCTCCAGTGGGAGACGAGGCCTTCGCGGTCCACGACGACCACCGCCAGCGGGACGCGCCCGGAGTCGAGGGGCGCGTCGCCCTCCGCCCGTGCGGGCTCCCGCCCCGCGCGGTCCGCCGTCTCGCCGCCGGCTCCGCGACGGGGAGGCGCGTCCCTCTCGGTGCCACGGTCCATGGCCCAGGCCCTCTCTCCCCAGAGCTGTGCAAGATCTGTCCCGCAGCACCACCGTACGGCCACGCCGGGGGGCATGTGCGGCAATGGCGGAATTGGTTTCCCCCCGGGGGCGCCGGGGTACGCCGCAGGTCGCGAGGCCGCCGGGGCGGGTCTCGGACCTCGGGGCCGGGTTGCGGATCGCGCTCCGTGCGGCCGCTGGCGGACGGCGGCGACCTCTCGGGTGACCGACGGCGACGGCGGTGCGCTCGCCGCGGGAGAGGCCGGCGGAGCGGGAGGCGGCGTCACCGCCGCGGCGAAGGGGACCGGCCGCACGCGCCGCCGGCCGCGGTCGCCCTCGACGACGGCCGGGCCGGCGGATCCTGCGCCGGAGGCGCTGCCCCGGGCCAGCCCTTCGCAGAAGCGGTCCCGCTCACCTTCCGGTCCTGCTCACGTGCCGGTCCCGCTCACGTGCGGGTCCCTTCGGCGCGCCTGCCGCGCGGTCGCCGCGCGGAGCGGCCGCCGCAGACGGGGCGCGACGGGCACCGCCCCGTCCCGGCCACGAGGACGACCGCCCGAACGGGCGAGGCGTCGTCACCGTGCAGGGAGCGCACGCGTGTCGGGCTACTTCTCGACCTCGGCGGCGAGGTTGGCGAGGATCGCGTCGTAGATGCGGCCGAGGCCCTTGGGGGCGAAGGTCCGCTCGAAGAAGCCGCCGATGCCGCCGGCGCCGTCCCAGGTGGTGGTGACGACGACGCGGGATGCGCCCTCGCCGGCCGGGGTGACGCGCCACACGGTGACCATCGAGGAGTTGCGGTCCTTCTCCACGAGTTCGCCGTCGGTGGGTTCGGTGGCGTCCAGGAGGCAGTCGCGCACCCGCTTGCTGGTGGCCTGGAGCTTCCAGTGGACGAGGGTGCCCTCGCCGTCGCCGCCCTCGCGCACCTCGTACTCGCTGAAGTGCTCGGGCAGCAGCTTCGCGCGCGCGCCGCTGTAGTCGGCGATCGTGTCGAACACCTTCTCCGGGTCTGCCGCGACGACCCGCTCGGTGGTGGCCTCGACCTGCGCCATGGGGTTCCTCCAGGTCCGTGTTGCTCAGGGTTGCTCAGGGTTCTGCGACTTCGGGGCAAGCCAACCACCCCGGTCCTCGGCCGCCCAAATCGGGGGTGCGGCAGCGATCGCGGGGCGATCGGAAAACGCCGCCGAACGCCCTTCGCACGATCATGGGAACACATGTTCTATTGTGGGGGCAGTGCTACCGAGGAGGCGTCATGCGCTGGGAGAACCTCACCGTGGAGACCCGCCACGACCGGCCGGCCGACGCCGCGCTGTTCGGTGCGGACACGGTCACGACCAGGACGTTCGACACGCCCGAGTTCGCCGGCATCACCTTCCACGAGATCCGGGCCCGCTCGATCCTCAACCGGGTGCCGGGCGCCTCCCGGATGCCGTTCGAGTGGACGGTGAACCCCTACCGCGGCTGCACGCACGCATGCGTGTACTGCTTCGCCCGCAAGACGCACGGCTATCTCGACCTCGACACCGGGATCGGCTTCGACACCCAGATCGTCGTCAAGGTCAACGCCGCGGAACTGCTGCGCCGACAGCTGGCCTCGTCCCGCTGGCACGGCGAGCACGTGGCGATGGGCACGAACGTCGACTGCTACCAGCGCGCGGAGGGCCGCTACCGGCTGATGCCGGGCATCCTGGCCGCCCTGCGCGACCGGGCGAACCCCTACTCGATCCTGACCAAGGGCACCCTCATCCTGCGCGACCTGGACCTGCTGCGGCAGTCCGCCGAGGTCACCGAGGTCGGCGTCTCGGTCTCGGTCGGCTTCACCGACACCGAGCTGTGGCGCACGGTCGAGCCGGGCACGCCGGCGCCGGGGCGACGCCTGGACGTGGTGCGGACCCTCGCCGAGCACGGCATCGGCTGCGGCGTGCTGATGGCGCCCGTGATCCCGTTCCTCAGCGACGAACCGGCCCAACTGCGCGCCACCGTGCGGTCGATCGCGGCCGCCGGAGCCACCTCCGTGACCCCGCTCGCGCTGCATCTGCGCCCCGGCGCCCGCGAGTGGTTCACGGCCTGGCTCGGCCACCACCACCCCCACCTGGTGCGCCGCTACGAACGGCTCTACGCGGACGGCGCCTACGCCCCGAAGTGGTACCAGCGGCGGATCACCCGTCAGGTGCACGAGCTGGCCGAGGAGTACGGCATCGGGCCCACCCGCGCGGGGATGCCCCGCCGGGTCCCGCAGCCGGCGCCGGCCGAGGAGCCGACCGCGTCCGGGCCGACCCAACTGACGCTGATCTGAGCGCGTTCGAGCGCATCCGGCGACCCGAACGGGTGGGCCGACGCCGGAACAGGTTCATCGAGGCGGACTTTCCGGGACGATCCGGCAGGGGCCGTGACCTGCGCGGTCCGACCACCTCCGTCCTGGGAGCGCTCCATGAACCCACGCGCAGCCGCGCTGTGCGCCGCCGTCGCCGTCGTGGCCGCGACGGTCGCGGCCGTGCCCGCCGACGCGAGCCCGGCACAGCCTTCCGCGGCCGCCCCCGCGGCGAAGCTCGCCTGGAAGGGCTGCGGCACCACCGACCAGCCACGGCTCCAGTGCGCCTCGCTGAAGGTTCCGCTCGACCACGCACGGCCCGCCGGCAAGCAGATCACGCTGGCGCTGTCCCGCGTCCCGCACACGGCGAAGACGTATCAGGGCCCGCTGCTGGTCAACCCGGGCGGCCCGGGCGGCCGGGGACTGAGTCTCGCCGGGTTCGTCGCCTCGGCGCTGCCGAAGGCGGTGTCCGCGCAGTACGACGTCATCGGCTTCGACCCGCGCGGGGTGGGCCGGAGCACGCCGGCCCTGAACTGCAAGCCGGGCCACTTCGCCCCCGTCCGGCCGGACTCGGTGCCGCTCACCGAGGCGGTCGAACAGGCCAACCTGACACGCGCCCGGTCCTTCGCCGAGGCCTGCGCCGCGAAGTACGCCGACGTCCTGCCGTACATCGACACGCTCGGCGCGGTGCAGGACATGGACGCCATCCGCGAGGCGGTGGGCGCGCCGCAGCTGAACTACTTCGGCTACTCGTACGGCACCTACCTCGGCGTGGTGTACGCCAGGCTGTACCCGGAGCGGGTGCGGCGTCTGGTGCTGGACTCGGTCGTGGACCCCACCGGCGTCTGGTACGAGGACAACCTCACGCAGGACCTCGCCTTCAACGACCGTCATCGCGCCCTCATGGCGTGGATCGCCAAGCACGACGCGACCTACCGGCTGGGCGCCGATCCCGCCGAGGTCGAGACGAAGTGGTACGCGATGCGGGCGGCCCTCGGCAAGAAGCCGGCCGAGGGCACGGTGGGCGCCTCGGAGCTGGAGGACACCTTCCTGCCCGGCGGCTACTACAACGGCTACTGGCCCCACCTGGCCGAGGCGTTCGCCGCCTACGCCAACGCCGGGAACACAGGCCCGCTGGTCAAGGCGTACAAGAACCTCGCGGCCGTCGACGCCGCCGGGGACAACGGCTACAGCGTCTACACCTCGGTGCAGTGCCGTGACGCCTCCTGGCCGGACGACTGGGACGAGTGGCGCGCGGACAACTGGTCGGCGTACGCGAAGGCGCCGTTCATGACATGGAACAACGCCTGGTACAACGCCCCGTGCGCGTTCTGGCCGACCCGGCCGCGGGGCCCGGTGAACGTGGCCAACGGCTCGCTGCCGCCGGTCCTGCTGTTCCAGGCGACCGACGACGCGGCGACCCCGTTCGAGGGCGGCGCGACAGTCCACGCGCTGCTGCGCGGCTCCAGCCTGGTGGTCGAGGACGGCGGCCAGAACCACGGCATCACGCTGAGCGGCAACTCCTGCCTGGACGAACACCTGGCGGCATACCTGACCGACGGCACGGTGCCGCGCGGGAGCGGCGAGGCCGACGCGGTCTGCGCGGCGCAGCCCGACCCGAAGCCGCTGGGCTCGAAGGTCACCCAGTCCTCGGCCCGCGGCTCGACGCTGCACGGACTGCTGGGCTTCCGCGGCTGAGCGTCCCGCCCGCGCTTCGGCCGGGCCGGCGCGGCGGCCGTCCGGGCGCCCGGGGCCGCCGCCGCGGCGGCGAGGTGGGGAGCCCGCCCGCGCGGCGGGCCCGTTCGGCCGGCCCGGACGCACCGCGCGCCGCGTCCGCGTGCTCAGCGCTGACGGGGGATCCGCGCCAGCGCGTGCACGGCCGCCTCGGCGAGGACCGGGTGCGCGAGGGCGTCGTTCAGCACCGCCCTGGCGCGGTCGTCGCCCAGCGCGCCGAGCCCCTCCACGCAGGCGAGCGCCACCCGCCGGTGGGGGTCGTGCGGCCGCAGCCGGCGCCGCAGCGTCGTGATCAGCGCGGGCACGGACTCGGGCGCGCGCAGCTCCACCAGCAGCCGAACGGGCTGCAGGGCGTAGGCCACGCGCAGTTCGTTGGTGGCGAGGGCGGCGGCCGCGCGGGCGGTGCGCGGGTCGTCGAGGCGGGCCAGCGCATGGGCGGCGGAGGCGCAGCGCGGCGGGTCCCGGTGGTTGAGCAGCAGCACGAGCGCCTCGAAGGCGCGCCGGTCCCCGGCCACCCCCAGCCGGAACGCGGCCAGTTCGCGGGCCCACAGCGGCTGCCCCGGCTCGGTGAGCACCCGCGCCAGCGCGTCGTGGTCGACGGTGACGGCGAGCCGCTCGTGGAGTGCCGTGCCCCCCGACTCAAGCCGTAAGCGCTCCGTGAGCGTTCGCAACTCTTCGTCCATGCGGTCGAGCCTAGGGGCTCGCCGTGGAAGGGAGGTGCATCACAGCCAAAGGGCTGGCGCGCTCGTTACCCACTGGTTAAGCTCATCAGAGCGAGTCACCCACTCGCAGCACCTCCTCGTGGCGGCCTGGTGACGCAGTCGCCGCGAGATGTCGGTTCGGTACCGCGTGTACCGGCTGTACGACCCGGCCACGGGACAGGGCCGGTCGGAATCCCGTTCGTCGGTGGGCGTGTGCACGCCCGCACTTGACGACACCGGGCGTGTGCGCATGCAGCCCGGCAACACACCCGCACTCCTTTTCTCCGCACCCGGTGCGCCCGGCCCTCTCGAGGCCGCCGGCGCACCCGGGGGCGTTCCCAGTCGTCACCTCATTACTGGAGTCCCGCGATGGCCGCTCCCCTGTCCGACACCCCTCTGTCCCCGCTCCAGACGATCGCCGTCATCGGCCTCGGCACGATGGGCTCCGGCATCGCCGAGGTCCTGGCCACGGCCGGCCGCGACGTGATCGGCGTCGACGTCAGCGAGGCCCAGACCGCGCGCGCCGTCGCCGCGCTGGAGGCCTCCACCGCCCGCTCCGTGCAGCGCGGGCGGCTCACCGAGCAGCAGCGCGCGGACGCCCTGGCGCGGGTCCGGGTCTCCGCCGATCTGCGCACCGCGGCCGACGCCGATCTCGTGATCGAGGTCGCGCCGGAGTCGTACGAGGTCAAGCAGCAGATCTTCCGCGAGCTGGACGGGATCGTGCGTCCCGGGACCATCCTCGCCACCGGCACCAACGCGCTCTCCGTGACCCGGCTCGCCGCCGACTCGGCGCACCCGGAGCGGGTGCTGGGGCTGCACTTCTTCAACCCGGCTCCGGCCATGAAGCTGGTCGAGGTCGTCTCCTCGGTGCTGACCGCCCCGGCCGCCGTCACCGCCGTCACCGACCTCGCGCTCGACCTGGGCAAGGAGCCCGTCGCGGTCGGCGACCGGCCCGGGTTCGTCGCCGACGGCCTGCTGTTCGGCTACCTCAACCAGGCCGCCGCGATGTACGAGGCCCGGTACGCCTCCCGCGAGGACATCGACGCGGCGATGCGGCTCGGCTGCGGCCTGCCGATGGGCCCGCTGGCGCTGCTCGACCTGATCGGCGTCGACACCGCCCGTACGGTCCTGGAGGCCATGTACGCCGAGTCCCACGACCGTCTGCACGCGCCCGCGCCGATCCTCAAGCAGCTCAGCGAGGCCGGCCTGACGGGCCGTAAGTCGGGCCGCGGCTTCTACGCCTACGAGGCGCCGGGCAGCGCGAGCGTCGTCCCGGACGCGCTGACCCCGCTGTCGGGCGGGACCGGGGCGGCGGGACGCACGGTCTCCTCGGTCGGCGTCGCCGGCTCCGGCACCATGGCCTCCGGCATCGCCGAGGTGTTCGCCAAGGCCGGCTACGACGTCGTCCTCGCCGCCCGCAGCGAGGAGAAGGCGCAGACCGCCAAGGCCCGCATCGGCAAGTCGCTCGCGCGCTCCGTCGACAAGGGCCGGCTGACCGCCGAGGCCGCCGCGCAGATCCTGGACCGGATCACCCCGGCCGGCTCCTACGACGCCTTCGCCGACGTCGACCTGGCGCTGGAGGCGGTCGCCGAGGACCTCGAGGTCAAGCGGCAGCTCTTCGCGACCCTCGACAAGGTGTGCAAGCCCGGCGCGGTCCTCGCCACGACGACGTCGTCGCTGCCGGTCGTCGCCTGCGCCCGCGCCACCTCGCGGCCGCAGGACGTGATCGGGATGCACTTCTTCAACCCGGCGCCCGCGATGAAGCTGGTCGAGGTCGTCCGCACGGTGCTGACGGCCGAGGACGTCCACGCGACGGTCCGCGAGGTGTGCGCGCGGATCAAGAAGCACGCCGTCGACTGCGGGGACCGGGCGGGGTTCATCGTGAACGCCCTGCTGTTCCCGTACCTCAACAACGCGATCAAGATGGTGCAGGAGCACTACGCGACCCTGGACGACATCGACGCCGCGATGAAGCTGGGCGGCGGCTACCCGATGGGTCCCTTCGAACTGCTGGACGTCGTCGGGCTGGACGTCTCCCTGGCCATCGAGAAGGTCCTGCACCGCGAGTTCCGCGACCCGGGGCTGGCGCCGGCGCCGCTGCTGGAGCACCTGGTGGCCGCGGGCTGCCTCGGCCGCAAGACCGGCCGCGGCTTCCGCGAATATGCCCGCCGCTGACGGCGCCGGCGACTGGTTCCGAGCGACAAAGGACTGGGGCGGCCTGCTCGATCCGACGGGCCCGCCCCCGCCCGCCTCAGGCGGGGGGAACCCCGGACACGCGCACCGAGCTGCGCACATGCAGTACGTTCGGGTCATGTCCCAGCCCGCCAGGTCCTCACGTACACCAGCCACGCCCGACGCGCCGGAGAGCGCCGCAGGCAGCCGCGCGGCCGCCCAGCGGCTCAAGATGCGCCGAGAACTGGCGGCCGCGGCCATGGAGCTGTTCTCGACCAAGGGGTACGAGGCGACCACCGTCGACGAGATCGCGGCGGCGGCCGGCGTCGCCCGCCGCACCTTCTTCCGTCACTTCCGCTCGAAGGAAGAGGCGATCTTCCCCGACCACGACGACACCCTGATCCGGGCGGAGGCCGTGCTGAACGCGGCGCCCGCGCACGAGCACCCGCTGGACACGGTGTGCCGGGGCATCAAGGAGGTCATGCGGATGTACGCGGCGCGTCCGGAGATCTCGGTCGCCCGCTACCAGCTCACGCGTGAGGTGCCCACCCTGCGCGAGGCGGAGATCGCGTCGGTGGCCCGCTACGAGCGGCTGTTCACCCGCTATCTCCTCGGCCACTTCGACGAGCACGCGCACGACGACGACGCCAACGACGACCCGCTGCTCGCCGAGGTCGCCGCCTCGGCGGTGGTCACCGCCCACAACCACGTCCTGCGGCGCTGGCTGAGGGCCGGCGGCCAGGGCGACGTCGAGAGCCAGCTCGACCACGCCTTCGCCATCGTGCGCAAGACGTTCGGGACAGGCATCGGAGCCGGTCGCGGCAGCGCCGGCGCCCCGCAGCCGGTCGCGGCGGCGGTCTCCTCCGCCCAGGGCGAGGTGCTGGTGACCGTGGCCCGGACCGACGCGCCGCTGGACGAGGTCATGCGGACCATCGAGCAGGCGCTCAAGGAGCGCTGAGCCCTCCGCGTCCGCTGTGATGACGGCCACCCTTCGGGGTGGCCGTTTTGGCATGTCAGCGCACCTTTTCCCGCGGAATTCCCGCGCCGTTCGATCGATCATCGCTCATCTGTTACGTAAAGATTTCAGGTGAGAGGAAGTTCTGGCACTCAGTGCCTTGCGAGGTGACACGCGGTGTCATACGTTGAAGGAGTCCGGGCGGCCGGCGTGCAGAGACCATGCGTACGCCGGCTGTCCCCGCAACCGCACGGATTGCGCGCCCGGACGCCTGCGTCACAGGCAACCTCCCGCGCCACAAAGCGCTGCCGGACCACACCCGCCGAACCGACGGCACTTCCCCGAACCCTCAGCAGCACCGACGCAAACCCCAGCGCCCCTCCCTCAGGGCGCTCACCGCCGGAGGCAACACCGTGACCATGAACAAGATCCTGGACGCGATCCAGTCGCCGGAGTCCACCCCGGACGACTTCGCCGCTCTGCCGCTCCCCGAGTCCTACCGCGCGATCACCGTGCACAAGGACGAGGCGGAGATGTTCGCGGGCCTGGAGACCCGCGACAAGGACCCGCGCAAGTCCCTCCACCTGGACGAGGTGGCCCTGCCCGAGCTCGGCCCGGGCGAGGCCCTGGTGGCCGTCATGGCCTCCTCGGTCAACTACAACTCCGTGTGGACCTCGATCTTCGAGCCGGTGTCGACGTTCTCCTTCCTGGAGCGCTACGGCCGCCTCAGCGAGCTCACCAAGCGGCACGACCTGCCGTACCACGTCATCGGCTCCGACCTCGCGGGCGTCGTGCTGCGCACCGGCCCGGGCGTCAACTCCTGGAAGCCGGGCGACGAGGTCGTCGCGCACTGTCTCTCCGTCGAGCTGGAGTCCTCGGACGGGCACAACGACACGATGCTCGACCCCGAGCAGCGCATCTGGGGCTTCGAGACCAACTTCGGCGGCCTCGCGGAGATCGCCCTGGTCAAGTCCAACCAGCTGATGCCGAAGCCGGACCACCTGAGCTGGGAGGAGGCGGCGGCCCCCGGCCTCGTCAACTCCACCGCCTACCGGCAGCTGGTCTCCCGCAACGGCGCCGGCATGAAGCAGGGCGACAACGTCCTGATCTGGGGCGCCAGCGGCGGACTCGGCAGCTACGCCACGCAGTTCGCGCTGGCCGGCGGCGCCAACCCGATCTGCGTCGTCTCCTCGGCGCAGAAGGCGGAGATCTGCCGCTCCATGGGCGCCGAGGCGATCATCGACCGCACCGCCGAGGACTACCGGTTCTGGAAGGACGAGAACACCCAGGACCCCAAGGAGTGGAAGCGCTTCGGCAAGCGCATCCGCGAGCTCACCGGCGGCGAGGACATCGACATCGTCTTCGAGCACCCGGGACGCGAGACCTTCGGCGCCTCCGTGTACGTCACCCGCAAGGGCGGCACCATCACCACCTGCGCCTCGACCTCGGGCTACATGCACCAGTACGACAACCGCTACCTGTGGATGTCGCTGAAGCGGATCATCGGCTCGCACTTCGCCAACTACCGCGAGGCCTGGGAGGCCAACCGGCTGATCGCGAAGGGCAGGATCCACCCGACGCTGTCGAAGGTCTACTCCCTGGAGGAGACCGGCCAGGCCGCCTACGACGTGCACCGCAACCTCCACCAGGGCAAGGTCGGCGTCCTCGCGCTGGCCCCCCAGGAGGGCCTGGGCGTGCGCGACGAGGCCAAGCGCGCCCAGCACATCGACGCCATCAACCGCTTCCGCAACATCTGAGACACCCGGGGTCATAGATGACTGAGCGTCAGCCCGCCGAAGGACTGCGGGAGAAGGACCGGCCGTGGCTCATGCGCACGTACGCCGGTCACTCCACGGCCGAGGCGTCCAACGAGCTGTACCGGCGCAACCTCGCCAAGGGGCAGACGGGTCTGTCGGTCGCGTTCGACCTGCCCACCCAGACCGGCTACGACTCCGACCACGTCCTCGCCCGCGGCGAGGTCGGCCGGGTCGGCGTGCCGGTGGCCCATCTCGGCGACATGCGCAGGCTGTTCCAGGACATCCCCCTGGAGCAGATGAACACCTCGATGACGATCAACGCCACCGCCATGTGGCTGCTGGCGCTCTACCAGGTCGTCGCCGAGGAGCAGGGCGCGGACGTCACCCTGCTCCAGGGCACGACCCAGAACGACATCGTCAAGGAGTACCTCTCCCGCGGGACGCACGTCTTCCCGCCGGGGCCGAGCCTGCGACTGACGACCGACATGATCGCGTACACCGTCTCCCACATGCCGAAGTGGAACCCGATCAACATCTGCAGCTACCACCTGCAGGAGGCCGGGGCCACGCCGGTGCAGGAGATCGCGTACGCGATGTCCACGGCGATCGCCGTGCTGGACGCCGTCCGGGACTCCGGGCAGGTGCCGGCCGAGAAGTTCGGCGACGTCGTCGCCCGCATCTCCTTCTTCGTGAACGCGGGCGTCCGCTTCATCGAGGAAATGTGCAAGATGCGCGCCTTCGGCCGCATCTGGGACCAGATCACCCGCGAGCGCTACGGCATCGAGAACCCCAAGCAGCGCCGCTTCCGCTACGGCGTCCAGGTCAACTCCCTGGGCCTGACGGAGGCGCAGCCGGAGAACAACGTCCAGCGCATCGTGCTGGAGATGCTCGCCGTGACGCTGTCGAAGGACGCCCGCGCGCGTGCCGTGCAGCTGCCCGCCTGGAACGAGGCGCTGGGCCTGCCCCGGCCCTGGGACCAGCAGTGGAGCCTGCGCATCCAGCAGGTCCTCGCCCTGGAGAGCGACCTGCTGGAGTACGAGGACGTCTTCGCGGGCTCGCACGTCGTCGAGGCGAAGGTCGCCGAGCTGGTCGAGGCGTCCCTCGCGGAGATCGAGCGGATCCAGGAGATGGGCGGCGCGATGGCCGCCGTCGAGTCCGGCTACCTCAAGTCGCAGCTGGTCTCCTCGCACGCGGAGCGGCGCGCCCGCATCGAGTCGGGCGAGGAGAAGATCATCGGGGTCAACGTCTTCCGGACGACCGAGCCCAACCCGCTGACCGCCGACCTCGACACCGCGATCCAGACGGTCGACCCGGCGATCGAGGCCCGTGTCGTCGCCTCCCTGGAGAACTGGCGCGACACGCGGTACCAGCCGCCCTTCAACCACCCGCGTCCGTGCAAGGCGCTGGAGAAGCTGAAGGAGGCCGCCAAGGGCACCGCCAACCTCATGGAGGCGACCCTGGAGTGCGCCCGCGCCGGCGTCACCACCGGCGAGTGGGCCGGGGCGCTGCGCGAGGTGTTCGGCGAGTTCCGGGCGCCGACCGGAGTGTCGTCGGCGCCGGTGGCGGTCCCCGCGGAGGAGGGCTCGGCCATGGCCGACGTCCGCCGCAGGGTCGACCAGACCGCGAAGGACATGGGCGTCGGCAAGCTGCGCTTCCTGGTCGGCAAGCCCGGCCTGGACGGGCACTCCAACGGCGCCGAGCAGATCGCCGTGCGGGCCCGCGACGCCGGCTTCGAGGTGGTCTACCAGGGCATCCGGCTGACGCCCGAGCAGATCGTGGACGCGGCCCTCGAGGAGGACGTGCACGCCGTGGGCCTGTCCATCCTCTCCGGATCGCACGCCCAACTGGTGCCGGACGTCCTCGAACGGCTGCGTGTGGCCGGTGCCACAGACATCCCGGTGATCGCCGGTGGCATCATCCCGAATGGAGACGCCGAGCAGCTCAGGGCCGCCGGCGTGGCCGCGGTCTTCACCCCGAAGGACTTCGACATCACCGGAATCATCGGCCGCATCGTCGACGAGATCCGCAAAGCGAACAAGCTCGACCCCCTGGAGGTCCCCGCATGACCGCCCACCCGTCGCCCACCACCGCCCTTTCGACGAGCGGCTCCGCCGCACGCCCTCTCGACCGTCTTCGTCCGCGGCGCTCCTGTCTCGCCGTTCCGGGCAGCAACCCCCGCTTCCTGGAGAAGGCGCAGGGTCTGCCGGCGGACCAGGTCTTCCTGGACCTCGAGGACGCGTGCGCGCCGCTCGCCAAGCCCGAGGCCCGTCACACCATCGTCAAGTTCCTCAACGAGGGCGACTGGACGGGCAAGACGCGGGTCGTGCGCGTCAACGACTGGACGACCGAGTGGACCTACCGCGACGTCGTGACGGTGGTCGAGGGCGCGGGCCCGAACCTCGACTGCATCATGCTGCCGAAGGTGCAGAGCGCCCAGCAGATCGTCGCCCTCGACCTGCTGCTGACGCAGATCGAGAAGACCATGGGCTTCGAGGTCGGCCGCATCGGCATCGAGGCGCAGATCGAGAACGCCCAGGGCCTCAACAACGTCAACGAGATCGCGCAGGCCTCCTCGCGCGTCGAGACGATCATCTTCGGCCCGGCCGACTTCATGGCGTCGATCAACATGAAGTCGCTGGTCGTGGGCGAGCAGCCGCCCGGCTACCCGGCGGACGCCTACCACTACATCCTGATGAAGATCCTGATGGCCGCCCGCGCCAACGACCTCCAGGCGATCGACGGTCCCTACCTGCAGATCCGCAACGTCGAGGGCTACCGCGAGGTCGCCGGGCGTGCCGCGGCCCTCGGCTTCGACGGCAAGTGGGTGCTGCACCCGGGCCAGGTCGAGGCGTCCAACGAGATCTTCTCGCCGTCGCAGGAGGACTTCGACCACGCCGAGCTGATCCTGGACGCGTACGACTACTACACGTCCGAGGCGGGCGGCAAGAAGGGCTCGGCGATGCTCGGCGACGAGATGATCGACGAGGCCAGCCGCAAGATGGCGCTGGTCATCTCCGGCAAGGGCCGTGCGGCCGGCATGCAGCGCACCGGCAAGTTCGAGATCCCGGAGGCCTGACGCCATGCAGTTCGGACGCACCTACGAGGAGTTCGAGGTCGGGGCGACGTACAAGCACTGGCCGGGAAAGACGGTCACGGAGTACGACGACCACCTGTTCTGCCTCCTCACCATGAACCACCACCCGCTCCACATGGACGCGAACTACGCCGAGAAGACCACCGACTTCGGCAAGAACGTCGTCGTGGGCAACTACATCTACTCGCTGCTGCTCGGCATGTCCGTGCCGGACGTCTCCGGCAAGGCGATCGCCAACCTGGAGATCGAGTCGCTGCGGCACGTGGCGCCGACCTTCCACGGCGACACGCTGTACGGCCAGACGACCGTGCTGGACAAGTGGCCGTCGAAGTCGAAGGACGACCGCGGCATCGTCTACGTCGAGACCAAGGGCTACAAGCAGGACGGCACGCTCGTCTGCGTGTTCCGCCGCAAGGTGATGGTGCCGACCGAGACGTACATCAAGGAGCGCGGCGGCGAGCAGCCCGGCCGCCCGGAACTTCAGGAAGGCTGATCGATGGCCCGCCTCGCCCAGACCGCCGGTCTGACCGACGTCCAGCAGGAGATCCTCTCCACCGTCCGCGACTTCGTGGACAAGGAGATCATCCCGGTCGCCACCGAGCTGGAGCACCGCGACGAGTACCCGCAGCAGATCGTCGACGGCCTCAAGGAGTTGGGCCTGTTCGGTCTGATGATCCCCGAGGAGTACGGCGGTCTGGGCGAGTCGCTCCTCACCTACGCCCTGTGCGTCGAGGAGATCGCCCGCGGCTGGATGTCGGTGTCCGGCATCGTCAACACCCACTTCATCGTGGCGTACATGCTCAAGCAGCACGGCACGCAGGAGCAGAAGGACCGCTACCTGCCGCGGATGGCGGCCGGCGACGTCCGGGGCGCGTTCTCGATGTCGGAGCCGGGTCTCGGCTCGGACGTGTCGGCGATCACGTCGAAGGCGGTGAAGGAGGGCGACGAGTACGTCCTCAACGGCCAGAAGATGTGGCTGACGAACGGCGGTACGTCGTCTTTGGTGGCCGTTCTCGTGCGAAGTGACGAAGGACACCCCGAGGGCACGGCCCCCCACAAGTCGATGACGACCTTCCTCATCGAGAAGCAGCCCGGCTTCGGCGAGGTCCGCCCCGGCCTGACCATCCCGGGCAAGATCGACAAGATGGGCTACAAGGGCGTCGACACCACCGAGCTCATCATGGACGGCCTGCGGCTTTCCGCCGATCAGGTGCTCGGCGGGGCCACCGGGCGCGGTTTTTACCAAATGATGGACGGCGTCGAGGTCGGGCGCGTCAACGTCGCGGCGCGTGGCTGCGGCGTCGCACAGCGTGCCTTCGAACTCGGCGTCCGGTACGCCCAGCAGCGCCACACCTTCGGCAAGCAGATCGCCCAGCACCAGGCGATTCAGTTCAAGCTGGCCGAGATGGCTACCAAGGTCGAGGCCGCGCATGCGATGATGGTGAACGCCGCACGCAAAAAGGACTCCGGAGAACGAAACGACCTCGAGGCAGGGATGGCGAAGTACCTCGCCTCCGAGTACTGCAAGGAGGTCGTGGAGGACTCCTTCCGTATCCATGGCGGCTACGGCTTCTCCAAGGAGTACGAGATCGAGCGCCTCTACCGGGAGGCCCCGATGTTGCTGATCGGTGAAGGCACTGCCGAAATCCAGAAAATGATCATCGGGCGCCGGTTGCTCGAGGAGTATCGGTTCCAGGGCTGATTGTCCGGGTTGGGGGTGTTTTCTTCGAGAAGAAGATCACACCCCGTCAACTTCCCTGTGCCGTCGACTCGGCTTCCTGACTTACCCAGTTGTGGCCCCGAACCGCTACGATCGCGGAAAGCCGCCGTCCCCCCGTCGAAGCGCGGCATCATCCGCTACGAAGGTCATCCATGCCCCACAGCCAAACCTCTGCACACCGCGACAGCCTGGTAGGCGCACGCCTCGCGCGCGGAGCATCGCCGTGGCTTCTGCCGACCGTCGCCACCGCAGCCGTCAGTCTTCTGCGCGCCCGCCGTTCGGGCGCGGCCAAGGCCGTCGCCGTGCCCGCCACCGCTCTCGCGGCGGGCATGCTGTGGTTCTTCCGCGACCCCGAGCGAGAGATCGCGGAGGGCCGGGTCATCTCCCCCGCCGACGGTGTGGTGCAGAGCATCATGCCGTGGAAGGACGGGCGCACCCGGGTCGCGATCTTCATGAGCCCGCTCAACGTCCACGTCAACCGCGCGCCGCTGGCCGGCACCGTGACGTCGGTCGAGCACATCCCCGGCGGATTCGTGCCGGCGTTCAACAAGGAGAGCGAGAACAACGAGCGCGTCGTCTGGCACTTCGACACCGAGCTCGGTGACATCGAGATGATCCAGATCGCCGGAGCCGTGGCCCGCCGCATCGTCCCCTACATCCCCGAGGGCACGAAGGTCGAGCAGGGCGAGCGGATCGGCCTGATCCGCTTCGGCTCGCGCGTCGACATCTACCTGCCCGAGGGCGTGGACGTCGCGGTCGAGGTGGGGCAGAAGACCGTGGCAGGGGTGACTCGCATTGACCGTGATTGACCCGGAGACCCAGGCGGGCTGGGTGCCCGAGGCCGACGAGGTGGACGACGAGGAGGAGATGCCGCTCTCCCTGCGTCTGTCGATAGCGGACACGCTCACCCTCGGCAACGCCACGTGCGGCTTCATGGCGGTGTACTTCACCACCACCGGCATCCTGATCCCGCACCTCACCGGCAGCCAGGAATCCGGCATGGCCCGCCACAGCGCGGCCACGGCGGTCATCCTGATGCTCTGCGCGGCGATCTTCGACCTCTTCGACGGTCTGGTCGCGCGCAAGCTGCGCTCCTCCCCGATGGGCGCGGAGCTGGACAACCTGTCGGACCTGATCAGCTTCGGTCTGGCGCCGGCGTACTTCGTCCTGGTCTACGGCATGGTCGCCGACGACGCCCACCAGCGGGTGGCGGCGGTCGGCGCGATCGTGGTCCTGTTGGCGGTGGTGCTCAGGCTCGCGAGATTCTCGTGCGTCACCGTCAAGGACGGCACCTTCCAGGGCATGCCGTCGCCGTTCGGCGCGCTCACGGTCGTCTCCATCGTGCTGCTCGGCCTGCCGTTCGAGGCGACGCTGATGGCCATCCTGGGCACCGCCTGGCTGATGGTGAGCCGGGTCGAGTACCCGAAGCCGCGCGGCCGCCTCGCCGGCGCGGTGCTCCTGTGGATCGTGCTGTCGATGGGCCTGCTGGCGGCCTGGGCGTTCGACGCGCCGAGCGGTCAGCTCCTGCTCCAGACGGGCTGCGCGCTGCAGCTGGTCATGGGCGCGGTCATCCCGCTGTTCGCCACGGCACGCCGGGTGAACAACTTCCGCGACAACCGGCGCGAGGCCCGCGCGGGGCAGCTGCCGTAGCGCATCCGCGGTCGTACGACGGCGAAGGGCCCGAACCAGACGGTTCGGGCCCTTCGCCGTTTCTGCTGTTCCTGCCGCCGCTGCCTTTCCTGCCGTCGCCGGCGTGGCTGCTGTCGCGCGCGGCCCGGCGGTCAGCTCAGGAAGTCGCGGCCGATCCGCTCGGCGACGCGTTCCAGGATCGGGCCGGCGTCCGCGATGCACGTGGCGACGTCCGGTTCGGCGTCGGTGAGCGGATACGCCCTGCGGATCCCCGCACGTCCCAGCTCCGCCGGCTGCAGCGCGAGGCGGCCGCAGACGGCGACGACGTCCTTGCCGGCGGCCCGGGCGGCCG
>NZ_JBEPBI010000142.1:0-20568 GCF_040299045.1 Streptomyces sp. NPDC001027 | reverse complement strand
CGACGGACAGCACGACTTCGACAGCACGAGGACCCCGAGACGCCATGAAAAAAGCATACAGATTTAGAGTCGCCATTTCAGGCGCATCACACTAGACGTGATGATGCTGTTCGACATCGAGACGGCCGTCACTGCCATTCGCTCCGGTGCGATCGACGCGTCCTTCCGCGCCGTCGCCGCGCCCGGCCGACCCCTTCCCGAGGACATCGCCTCCGTCCGGGTGCTCGACGAGCCGCTCCAACTCCTCACCGGCCCCGCCCACGCGCTGGCGGGCGCCCGGTCGGTGACCCTCGCCCAACTCGTCGGACACCGGATCTGGATGCCCGGCATCGCCCCCGGCACCGAGTGGGCCGCCTACTACGACGACCTCGTCGCCGAGTTCGGCCTCACCATCGAGGCCACCGGCCCCAACTTCGGCACCGACGCGCTCCTCGACACCATCGCCGACACACCGGCCCTTGCCACCTTCATCGGCGAGCCCACCCGCCTCATCTGGCCCGCCGACCACGGCCTGCGCCGTATCCCGGTGACCGACCCGACGCCCGTCTACCCGCACTCGCTCCTCTGGCACCGCGACAACCCCCACCCGGCGCTGGCCACCCTCCGCACCTACCTCGCCGCCACGACGGCCGGCCACGACGCCGCCGGGACCTGGGCACCGGGCTGGGTGATTCCGCGCTGAGCGCCCCGCCCCTGCGGGCCAGCCCCACCTTGCCCGGCGCAGGCGGTCAACGGCGGGCGTCGCCGGGGGCGAGCAGGCTGGTCAGCTCAGAGATCGCCTCGGGGGAGGGCTTGAGGCAGCGGCGGACGTTCTCCGGCTTCTTGTGCCGGGACTTCGCCATCCTTTGTTCGATGCCGTCAGGCCGGTTGCGACGATGAGGTCGGGGCCGCGCCCCGGACCGCCTTGGCTCAGCCCAGCGCGTCCATCAGGGAGGTGACATGGGCTTCTTTCCTGCTTTCGTCACAAGGCGCCATCGTTCGACCTGCGATGCAGGCATGGCAACCCGACTTTCCTTGAGCCCGTCTGACGCTCGCAGGTCCACGCCCCGGTCACACGACATTCGCGCGTAGGCGCAGGGTGCTGTCATATGGGCCGGGTGGGATGTGGAGGGTGGCGGTGTCGTAGTCGCCGAAGCGGAGCACGTTGTCCCGGCGGTGCGGGCTGAGCGCGGCGATGTCGTCGGGGTTCGGCTCCAAGCCTTGGGTGGTCATCTGCCGCAGTGCATCGGTCATGTCGACGGTGGTGGAGAAAATGATGCTGTTGGCCATCAGGTCGAGGAACTTGACGGCTTTCTCCTGGAGTTCGGGAGCGCAGGTAGCCGTCGCCGCCGAAGTGCAGCCACTTCGTGTACCCGTTGTAGGCCTCGGCCTTGTTGGTCGCTCTGGTGATCTGCTCCCGAAGTTGTGGATCCGAGAGGTAGCGGAGCAGGACGATCGTCCGGACGGCGCGGCCGACCTCGCGGAAGACCTTGTGGATCTGGTTCTTGTGGGAGTGGTTGTTCAAGCGCCGTAGGAGGGTGATGGAGGACACGGTGCCTTCCCGTACCGACAGGCCGACCTGCATGAGGTCTCTCCATCCGTTCTCGATGAGCTGCCAGTCGATGCGGGTGCGCGGATCAGCGGAGAACAGTGCGTCGATGTGCTGGTAGCGCGCCTGCGGGTCGGGACGGTGGAAGGTGAGGTCCTGGAAGTTGCGTATCCGCGGCAGCAGGTCGATGCCGAGCAGGTGGGCGAGTCCGAAGACAGGCAAGGACTGGCCCTGGGTGTCGGCGTGTACGGTGTCCGGTTTGACCTCCGCGACGTTGGCAAGGAGCGAGTCGATGAGGTAGACGGCCTCCCAGACCCCGCAGGGGATGAACCGGGAGAAGAGCGCGACGTAGGTGTCGGAGACGAGATGGTGGGCGATCCCGCCGTAGCCGCCGTAGCGGATAGAGGTCTCGGCGAGGAGGTTGTCGATGACGGTGTCCATCATGGTGCCGTCCACCGCCGCCACCGACCCGTCACCCCACGCCGCCGTCAGGTCCAGGCCGATGTGGGCGTTGACAATATCGGCCCCGCACCGGTTGAGAACCGGGATGGTGAAGTGGCGCTTCGCGATCGCGCCGAGCTCGTGCGCCGCCACGCTGCCCCGCATGTGGCGCACGGCCTGGGCGGGGCCGAGCCCGGAGCCGTAGACGAACGCGGTGGTCACATAGCGCGGCAGGGGCTCCTTCAGCTTTGGCTCGCTGCCCGAGCGCGGGCCGGGCCGTTTCCACCAGTCCGTCCAGTGCGCCGCCCGCGCCAGATGTTCCAGCACACTGCGGGCTGGAAGACGCTCGGAGAGAGCTTCTTCCAGCTTCTCCGCAGAGGCGGTGCGCTCGCCTGCTCTGCGTACGGCAAGAGAGGGGACGCCGGTGACCAGGTCGATGGTGAGGTCCTTGTTGTCCGGATAGCCGGCGTCCACGGTTTCGGCGATCGTGGTGAGCCGCTCGCGCAGCCGAACCGTGAACTCACTCGCGGTGGCCGGGAGGCCGGCCTGCTCGCAGAAGCCCGCGAGCTTGGGCTCGCACTGCTCCCAGGGCAGGAGCATGCGGGTCCAGTCACCGTAGTCCTCGGCGCCGATCACGGCGACATCGCCACAGCGCAGCTCCTCCACGAGGCAGGCGAACACCATTGCCTCGAAATGGCGGCGGACCAGCATCCCCGGCTGTTCACGGGAGTAGACGGTCTTCAGCCACATCTTCGGCGCAAACGACAGGTCCAGCCGTACCGACTCCCCGTTCTCGTCCTTGCGGGTGGGATGGGTGTCCGCCATGAGGGGCCGGGTGAGGTGCTGGTGGGCGAGGACGTGGTCCAGCGCGTCCAGCACGCTGCGGTCGGTCGAGGTCGCGGTGAACGACAGACGGCGGGCGATCTTGAACATGGTCGGCCGGTCCGGCTTGAAGAAGCGCTCTACCAGTGCCGTGTAGTTGCTGCCCCGGTAGGCGTCCAGGGCCTCCAGCTCCGCCAGTTGGGCTTCGAACCCGCCCGCCGCCTCGATGGCAGCCCGGGCGTTCTTCAGCGCCAGCAGGTCATCCAGCGACGCCTCCCCCTCCCACCCGCCAGGAGCGGCCTCGCCGCTGCCGCGCAGGGCGGTCAGCACGTCCCGGAAGGTGGCCAGGAGTTGCTCGGTGGTCTCCTTCTGCCGCTTCTCGATCTCCAGCAGCTCTTCCTGGGCCCGCTTGAGGTGCCGGGACATGCGCTTGGAAAGCATCACCACGGTCTCGTCCCGCACCGCCGCCTGCACCTGCGCGAGCAGGCACACGGTCATCGCGGTGCGGCGGGGCTCGGCGATGTCCTTCATCTCGCCCACCGACAGCACCCTCGCCTGCTCAGCCAGCGCGGCCACCTTCGCCGACGGTGTCTTCCCCACCCAGAAGACGGCATCCCCCAGCCCGTCCACCCTCTCCATCCGCTCCGCATGGGCCCTAAACCGCGACCACGTCGCCCGCCGGGCGGGCTGCTTGATCCACGCGAACAGGCTCTGGTACTCGCCCTCGACGACCTCCAGCATGCCCGCGATCCGCTCCCGCGCCGCGTCACTCATGCGCGCGACGATCGCCTGGCACTGCGAGGCTTCCACCTCGGAACGGATACGAGAAGCCATCCGGTCCAGGGTGGAAAATGCGGGCAGCTCCAGCTGCTCCTTCTGCCGGACCAGCTCCTCCAACGCCACATTCACCAGGTCCGCGGTGTGCGCCTTCACCGGCGCCGCCGCCCGCATCGCCGCCTCCGCGACCGCGCGGGCCTCACCTGGCCGGTACTTCAACTCCAGCCGGTCACGTACAGCCGACCGGTAGCGCTCCTCACTCCGCTCGGAATCCGCCTCTGGCACCGTCCCCGCACCGAGCCCCGCCTGATCGTGTACATGGGCCACGACCACCTCGGGTATCTCCCCTATCTTGGGGACACGGCCCAGCCGCGCAGTGGACTTCAGCATCACCAGCAGCGCCAAGACCCGGCCCGGGCGGTCATGCGTACGTTCACGAGCCCACGCCGTCTCCTCCGCCGACGGCGTGAAGTACTCCCGCAACTCCCGTTCCGAGATCAGCCTCTTGAACCTCGGATACGCCGTCCGCTCCAGCGACGCCACACCAACCGCCCCACGCCCGACCGCCTGACAGCGGCCACCATAAACAGCGACGATCCCGGTAGTGGGGCCAGGGCAGATCACGGAGCGTACGCATACTCACCGTATTTGAGCGTCACGCTCTGCTGTGAAGTGGCGGCTATTACGCGTATCTCCTCCACCCACCAACTGGCCGTTCACCAGGGAGATTTGCACAGTGGCCTGCCTCACGCGCAGGGAGGAGAGTGTCGCCGGATGCATGCCCGGGCACCCGCCCGCGCTCACCCGCACGGTGATCGCTTACACCATCACGCGGAACGCCATCCGGCCGATTCCCGTCGCGCGGCAATCGCACTCCTCCGCATTGACGCGGATGCGTTTTCGGAGATCGCTGTCCAGGCGGACTCAAGATCACTGGAGCGACCTCGACTGCCCGTTGTTCGATAGGCGCTGGGACCTGCTCGGGCGCAGCGAACAAGACGGTGAGCTCGGCTCGCAGACGTCGACCGCTATGGAAGGGCCGCGGGCGACGCCAACGGAGCAGGTGCCCAGGCGATGGGAAGTCTTGGATGAACGGTCTGCGAACTCTTGACCAGCTGGGCAAATGTCCGACACTCTGAGGGGCGTAGTAGGGAACGTCACAGGGGCCGGATGCGGCCACCCCTCCAGTTCCAGGCAACCCGATCGCGTGTTGGCGAAATAATGCAAGGAGACCAGCCATGTCGAACGTGGACTCGAAGATCAAAGCCGCACGATCCACGAGGATTGCTCGCTGGGCAGGGGCCGCGTGTGCCGGTGGCATGATCGTTGCAGTCACCTCCTGCGCGCAGACGCACGGCGGGGCCGCCGAGAACTATCCGACGAGAAGCGTGAAGTGGATCGTTCCGTTCGGGGCCGGCGGGTCCACTGACCTGGCGGCGCGAGCCTTCGCGCCGTGTATGGAGGAGGAGCTCGGCGAGCCGATGGTGCTCGAGAACCAGGACGGCGGCGGTGGTGTTGTCGGGACCAGTAAGTTCGTCCAGGCCAAGGACGACGGCTACACCCTCGCCTTTGTTCCCAGCAGCCCGGTCGCCTTGGCTCCGCTGACGGTCCGTGATGTGACGTACACCGCGGACGACATTGAACCTGTGGGCCGTGTGCTGTATTCGCCGTATGTACTGGCTGTGAGCCCTGACTCTCCCTATGAGGACGCCGAGGACTTCTTCGCAGCGGCCAAGAAAGCCAAGAAGCCCCTCACCGTGGCTACGGTGGGGGAGAGCAGCCTGCCCGGCATCATGCTCAAGCAGTTGGACAAGAAGTACGGCATCCCTACTCAGCAGGTGCCAGTGCAGTCGGCCACCGACATGGCTCGTGGTGTCATCAGCGGTGACTGGGATGCGTCCTACGCCACCCTTGATCCCGGATCGCTCGCGCAGGTCAAGAAAGGAGACCTTCGTGTTCTCGCGGTCGGGGCCAACGAACAGCTTTCGTATCTTCCTGATGTCCCCCTGTTCGACGATCTCGGGTACGAAGATCTGCTGCCCAGCGTTGGGTCGGACTTCTACCTGGCCGCTCGAGCCGGCACCCCGGCCGACATCCTGGACAAGCTTGAGGCCGCTACGAAGAAGTGTGTCAGCGACCCGGATGTTGTTGCTCGGGTCGGAAAGGAATGGGTTCCCAAGGAGCAGGTTGATCGGAAGGAGCTGACCAGGCAGCTCAACGAGCTCGTTTCCGGGCTTGAGGAGATCACGAAGTGAGTGCTCAGTTGACAGACCCACAGTTGGCAGACGAACAGTCCGGCGATGATGCGCCGCGGCCATCGAAGTGGGGGTCGCGCATCGTCGGCATCGTTCCGGCGCTCATCGGTCTTGCTGCGGCGATCGAATCCGTTCGGCTGGGAGTGTGGGTCGACTCGCGACCAGGCCCCGGCCTGTGGCCCCTGCTCGCGGCGACGCTCACTGTTGTTGCCGGTGTGGTGACAGCGCTGACCGACCAGTCAGCCTTCGAAGGGCTCCAGTCGGGCGAACTCAAGCGCGTCTTGCTTGCACTGGGCCTGCTGAGCCTCTTCGCGGCATTTTTCGAGCAGATCGGCATCTTCTCGAGCTCGGTCGTCCTTGTGACAGCATGGCTTCGTTGTGTAGCGGGCTCGACGTGGAAGACGTCCGTTCTCACCGGCGTTGCCTCGGCTGTCTCGTGCTATGTGCTGTTTGTTGAACTGCTGGCACTGCCGCTGCCTGTTGATGCATTCTTGGTGAGGTAGGAATGTCGACCATGGATGGAGTCCTTCGCGGACTCGAGGTAGCGACCGAACCAACCAATGTGCTTTTCGTCGGCATCGGCGTAGTGATCGGGATGGTGATCGGCGTGCTCCCGGGTCTCGGCCCGGGAGCCACCATTGCCATGCTGCTTCCCTTGACGTTCGGCCTTGATCCGAGCACTGCAGTCATCATGCTCGCCGGCATCTACTACGGGTCGATGTACGGCGGGACGATCACGTCCGTCCTGTTGAATCTTCCGGGCGAAGCGACCTCGGTCATTACCGCGATCGACGGTCACGCGATGGCAAAACAGGGACGTGCCGGTCCAGCGCTTGGCATCGCGGCCATCGGCTCATTCGTGGGCGGCATCGTGGCAAGCGTGGCGCTCGTGGTCGTGTCGGGCCCGCTGGCGTCGGTGGCTTCCAGATTCGGGCCGCCCGAGTATGCCGCCGTGGGGATCCTGGGGTTGGCATTGGTCACCGTCCTGGCCAGCGGTTCAACGGCCAAAGCATTGGTGATGGCCGGGGTCGGTCTTCTCCTGGCGACCATCGGCCAGGACCCGATCTCCGCGGAACCGCGCTTCACCTTCGGCTTCGTGGATCTCTTGGGAGGGCTGGACTTCGTACCCATCGTGATGGGCCTGTTCGGTGTCGGCGATATTCTTCACAACCTCCGGCATCGCGAACCGATCGCGCTCGGGAAGGAAAAGATCGGGAGAGCTCTGCCGACTCGCTCTGACCTGCGCCAGTCGACTGGGGCGATTGGCCGAGGTACCGCCATTGGCACGGCTGTCGGCTTGGTACCCGGTGCGGGCGGAACACTCTCCTCGATGATCTCCTACGCCGTTGAGAAGCGCTGGGCCAAGGATCCGAGCCGCTTCGGCAAGGGAGCGATCGAGGGTGTGGCTGCTCCGGAGACAGCGAATAACGCTGGTGCGACGTCCAGTTTCGTGCCGCTCCTGACCATCGGAATCCCAGCGAACGCCGCCATGGCGCTCATGTTCGGCGCCCTGATGATGCAGGGAATCACGCCTGGACCAGACCTGGTCGATGCCCATCCCGACGTGTTCTGGGGGGTTATCGCCTCGATGTTCATCGGCAACATCATGCTGCTGGCCCTGAACATCCCGCTGGTTGCCGTGTTCATTCAGCTGCTTCGAGTCCCGCCGGGCATCCTTGCGGCGACGACGGTCCTGGTCAGCCTGATCGGTGTCTACGCGCTGAACTCGAGTACGACGGACATGATCGTCCTCGTGGTCGCGTCCTTGGTCGGCTACCTCCTCCGCAAGGCGGGATATGAGCCGAGCCCTCTCGTACTGGCGTTCATTCTCGGTGCCATTTTGGACAAGGCGTTCCGTACTTCGCTCCTGATGTCCGACGGCAGCCCGACCATTTTCGTAAGCAGGCCAGTCTCAGCAACGATCCTCGGTCTGGGCCTAGTTGTGATCTTGGCTCAGGTGGTAAGCGGCGTGCGGCGCAAGAGAGCTCAACATGACGCGACTGGCCAAGCCGCCACATCGCACATCGCGGAGGGACGGCATAGCGATGTCTGACAACAGCCAGAGAAGCGTGCAGAACCAGACTGATTTCAGTCGTACTCAACCACCGAAGGAGCAGTGGCTGGCGAAGGCGCTGCCGGAGTCGGCGATCGAACCGGACCTGCCGATTGTCGACGGTCACGTCCATTTGTGGCACCACGCATCCGGATACTGCTATTTTGCGCAGGAATATGCCCGTGACGTGGAATCGAGCGGCCACTACGTAGAGGCGTCAATCTACGTTGAGTGCAATTCGATGTACAGAGCGGACGGGCCGCCGCACCTTCGGCCGGTCGGCGAGACTGAGTTCGCTGTCGGCATGTCCGCGATCGGTGCCAGCGGCAAGTACACGAGGTCCCGGATCGCGGCCGGCGTCATCGGCTATGCCGACCTGCTCGACGGCCCTACGGTGGGCGAGCTCCTTGACGCGCACGTTGAGGCGGCCAACGGCCGGTTCCGTGGTGTCAGGCAGCGTGCCAAATGGGATCCGGATCCCGCTGTGCGAGGGCCGGTGAGTGCGAACGGCCCGGGGCTCTTCCTCGAGCCGGCCTTCCATGCCGGACTTGCCGAGGTCGCTGCTCGCGGATTGACATTCGAAGCGAGCATATTTCATCCGCAACTGTCTGATGTCACAGCGCTGGCGAGGGCGGTGCCGGAGGCGAGCATCGTGCTCATCCACACCGGAAGTCCTGTTGGTCACAGCAGCTATGCGGGCCGCGAAACCGAGGTCCGGGCGGCCTGGCTGGCAGGGATGCGGGAGCTTGCGCGATGCGAGAACGTCACCGTGAAAATGGGCGGGCTGCTGATGCCCCTGGCCAATTTCGATTTCGGTGTGGCCGATAGGCCGCCTACGTCACAGGAGCTCGCCGCACACTGGGGTCCGTTTATCGAGGGCTCTGTCGAGGCATTCGGAGCGGACCGGTGCATGGTCGGGTCCAACTTCCCTGTGGACAAGGCGGGCTGCACCTACGGAACCCTGTGGAACACGTACAAGAGGGTTCTGGCTGAGTGTTCACCTGCTGAGAAGAAAGCCATTTTCAGTGAAACGGCTCGCCGGACCTATCGGATTTGACCAGTGCGCTGAGGCGCCTGATTGCGGAGGAAGATAGATGGCAGACTCCATGCGAAGCTCGACCGTCGGACTCATCGGCCTGGGGAAGATGGGTGGTGGGATGGCGCGAAACATCCTGGCAGCAGGGCACGGTCTTGTCGTGTACGACATCGACCCGGAGAAGTGCAAGCAACTGGCCGAGTTGGGGGCCGAGGCTGCGGAAGGGCCGTCGAGGGTTGCCGAGCGGTCGCGTGTCGTGATCACGATGGTCGACACGACTCAGCAGACCCAGGATGTCACGATCGGGCGGGGCGGTGTCATCGACGGAGCCCGACCGGGAGACATCGTCATCTGTATGAGCACCGTTGACGCCATGGCGGTGAGAGGAATTCAGGGGGCGTTGGCCGAGCGGGGGATCGACATCATCGACTCGCCTGTCTCAGGCATGATCAAGGGGGCGCAGGACGGGACACTGCGCGCTTTTGTCGGTGGTGATCAGTCCGTGCTCGAAACGTGCCGCCCGGTACTCGAAGCGATGACATCAGAGATCATCCATGTGGGTCCGCTCGGAAGCGGGCTAGCCATGAAGCTCGTTAACAACATGATGTACAAGGTAAACTCGATTGCTGCGATCGAGGGCATGGTTCTCGGCGTCAAGGCCGGTCTGGATCCCAACGTCATTCTCGACGTCATTGGCCGCTCAACCGGAAACAGTCCAGCATTTCAGTACCGCGCCAAGCGAATGATCGAGCGAGATTTTGAAGGCGTTCGGCTCGACATCTCCTACAAGGACCTCGAGCTTGAGACCGCATTGGGTTCATCGCTCCATGTCCCCCTATTTCTGCCAAACGTTTGCAAGCAGATCTTCGAGATGGGGCGTGCCGCAGGTCTCGGAGGCAAGGACGCGACCGCGCTCGTCACCATCTATGAGCAGCTCGCGGGCGTCACAATTGGAGATCCCGAAAAGTAGCTCGGTCAGCTTGTCGAAATGTGTATGACGAGGGCCGGGGTGTGAGGGGTGATCTTGGCAGGAGTGCCGGATCACCGGACTGCCGGCGAGGGCGATCGCTGAACTCGTTGCCGACGTATGCCCGTTGTGGCACGAACGACATCGGGCACGCCTGACGGCTCGGCCGCGTCGGCGGGTGGTGGGAGCCGGGGCGAAGCACAAGGCCGTCTTCGTCGACCGGCTGCTGGCCGCGTCCGTCTGCGTCATGGCACCATGCACGACGTGCTGGCCTGCTGGTTCGGCGTGGACCGGGTCCACCATCACGCGCACCATCAGCGAGGTACGGCTCATGCTGGCGCAGCGGGGATGCACCGTTGTGCCGGACGTCCGGCTGCGTACTCCCGCTGAGGTCACCGGGTACTTGGGCGTCGGCGGTCGGACTAGGATCATCGACAGCACGGGGAACCGCGTGCGGCGCCCGGCCGTAGGCCGGACGGACCGGGACAACTCAGTCTCCGGAAAGACCCGCCGTGAAGTCCATGGCCCTCGCGGACGCCGAGGGGCGCGGGCTGTTCTGCGGCCCGGCCGGGCAGTTGCGCCGACATCACCCAAGCGCGACAACTCGGATTGGTCCTGCTCCTGGCCGGCGGCCCGTTCATGGCGATCCTCGCGGATGCCTTGTTCCAGCAGAGTGCGGACGGCCTTGTGCTGTTCGCGGACCAGGTCAGACATTGCTGCCGGTGGTCCATGGCCGTGCGGGAGCCGCGTCGAGGCCGGGCCCTTTCAGGGCTTCGGCAGCCTCCGTAGGGGTGGGGTCCTGGGGCTTGCCCACAGGGTACGGCTGGACGACGGTCTCGGCGAAGGTGGTGAGCCGCATGGTCAAGAACCAGCGGATGGCTGCCGTCGGCTACGTGTGGGCCCTTCGTCTCCCTGACAAGTCGTAAGGCGCGAGAGCCCACTACGACCGCGGCCAAGACGCTGGCGACCGTCACGTGGCTGCCCAGTGCAACCTGTTCAGCCGGCCCAGTCACGAACTCCTCCAGCATGCCGAGAGTCCGGAACTGAACAGTCCGGACACCGTGCCTCATCGCTCGCACGCTGTTTTAGGCCAGCGACGACTGCAGAGAACCGTTGGGTGGCCACCGGTATGACGTCCGCTGTGTCAGGCAAGCATGTCTGCGTTCGGCCTTCGGCGAGTTCGGCCACGCCTGTCCATCTGTGAAACACCGAACTCGCCAAGTCCTGACGGAACCTCGTCGCTTGTCACCTCAGCTTGATCATGATGCTCTTCGGTTCAAGAAACGCATCCATGCCCTCCGGGCCGCGCTCGCGCCCTACACCGCTCTGCTTGTAGCCGCCCATCGGCATGTGCTTCAGAACGGAATCGTCACGGTAACTGTTGATCCACATGACCCCGGAGCGGATCCTCTTGCCGAACTGCAATGCGGTGTCGATGTCCCTGGTCCAACAGCCTGCCGCCAACCCGAAGACCGTCTGGTTCGCGAGGCTGACGGCATCGTCCAGATCCTTGAACGTCATGACGCTCAACACCGGGCCGAAGACTTCCTCCTGTGCTATGCGCGCATTCGGGGGCACGTTGTCGAACACCGTGGGCTCAAAAAAGAACCCCTTGCGCAATTCGGGATCGCCCGGCCGCTTCCCGCCAACTACCAGAGCGGCCTCCTGTAGGCCTGCGGCGACATGTTTCTCCACGCGCTGGCGCTGCTCGTCGGTGACGAGCGGTCCGCAGGTGGTGCTCTGGTCGAACGGACTGCCGAGCTTTGCCTTGGCGACGTGGGCCAGGAGCAGTTCCATGAACTCGTCCTTGACCGACTCCTGCAGCAAGAGCCGGGAACCTGCTTGGCACGACTGACCTGCGAGCCGGACGATTCCCTTGGCTGCGGACGCCGCGATGGCATCGAGGGACTCCGCGTCAGCGAATACGACGTGGGGTGACTTTCCCCCCAGCTCGAGGCTGACCTTTTTCAAGGAATCCGATGCCGCGCGCATGACTGCCCGCCCAGTGGTGTGGGACCCCGTAAACGTGACCATGTCCACCCTGCTGTGTGCCGCGATGGCTTGTCCGGCGATGGCTCCGTTCTCCCGGGCGCTGGTCACGTAGTTGAACACTCCGTCAGGGAGGTTGGCCTCCTGAAGGATCTTGGCGAACTCAACGACCGCGCCGGACGCTTGGTGTCCCGGTTTCACGACGGCGGTGCAGCCGACTGCAATGCCGGGAAGCGTCTTGTACGCCACCGAGAGCGGCACGTTCCACGAGGTGAGAGACCCAACAACGCCAATGGGCTCCTTGGCGACGATGCCGATCGCGTCGTGGCGCTGGCCGTAGATCGCGTCGTCGCGCCGACTCACTGCGAGAGCAGCGTTGTAATCGATGTGATCGGCAGCCTCGAGTACGGCCGCGCGTTGCCCAGGCTGCCCGACTTCGCTGGCCAGCACCACGGAGAGCGAATCGACGCGTTCTCGCAACAGGTCTGCCGCCCGATGGAGGATGGCGGCGCGTTCAACTGCCGACAACCGTGGCCATGGGCCGTTGTCAAACGCTTCTCGACTGGCATCAACAGCGAGTTCGACGTCGCGCTCATCTGAATCCTGGTAGGTGGCAACCAGGGTTTGGTCGTAGGGAGTGAAGCGCTGAAACGTCCTGCCCGACACTGCTGGGATGCTTTTTCCGCCGATGAAGTTGTTGTGAACCGGCCTGTGCTCCTCATTCATGTACAGTCCTCCGACTGGATTGAGAATTTCGCCGCCACGCCGCACTTGCGCCCGCGATGATGCCGTTGAGGTCCTGGGTGACAGCAGAGGACACAACTGCTCGCCCTCCTCCGGTCAGGGGCTTAGGGCAGTGAATAGAGCTACTTCTACGGACGCCTACCCCTCGACCACCCACCGAGGCCCACACAGGTGATCTGGGCGCAGCGGCAAGTGGGATTCCCGGCGTTCGCGGTGAGCTCGTTGCTTCGGATCGGAAGGATCATCGAAGACGCCTTCGGTGGGTCCGGTCATGGTGGGGCCGAGAGGCGCTGTTGCAGCGGATTCTGGCGGGGCCCCTGCGTCATCTGCTTGATCAGCATGAGCAGAGTTGCCTTCGACATTCCGTGGGAGTCAATCGGCCAGCGGGTTGATAAGTGCAGATTGATGCGGTATCAACCATCGCACCCTTTGGGCGGGCGCGGAGGCGCAGCCTCGCCGAACAAGTAGGCGGTTTGGGCATTCAGGGCTGTGGAGATGTTGAAGGGCGGCAGCGGGAGGTTCGGCTCGCGGAGCGACCTGGGTGAGACCGGTGGTTCCTTGCCCTTCGGCTATGCCCGAGTCGCATGAGCCGCGTCGAACTCGTTGTCCGATACGGGCTCTTGCCACTCCACGCCGCCGACCGTGATCGCGGTGTGGAGCAGATATCGGGTGGCGGTGGCACCGTGCCAGTGCCGCACGCCCGGTGGCGTCCAGATGGTGTCGCCCGCAGTGACTTGATGGGCTCCGTCGGCGTCGGCCACGAACCCTTCGCCTGCCAGCACGATCAGCAACTGGCCGCCTGGATGGTGATGCCAGTACGTGCGGGCGCACGGCGAGAAGAAGTTTTTGCCGACGGATACGCCGTCGCTTTGTGGCATCACCGCATCGCGCCAGACTTCTCCGGTGAAGGTTGAGCCCGCGCGGGCTGAGGGTGCACCGCTGCCACCTCGGATTACTTTGATCACATTGCCATGATGAGTTTCCAAGCCGCTAATGTCAAGTAGTTTTCACATTATAAATAATGAGTGCGACTTGTATGCTGTCAGACATATCTGGTGTGTGTGGCACTTCCGGTGCGCGCCCGAACGGTCGTACGGATATGCCGAGCCGGTCGTGACCCTCTCCGACTCAAGCCGATCTGCGGCTGCGAGGCCGATTTCCGTCCGTCCGGCATTCGCGCGAAGGAGGCGGCCACTGCGGCGTTGATGCATTCGAACCAGCGATCCCTGGTTGATGACTAGGCGCGCCGGGGGCGTGACGAACAAGCAGGTCGCAGCCGACCTGGGTGTGGACCAACCGACAGTGGACCGCTGGCTGGCGAGGTTCGTCGCCGAGCGCCCCGACGGTCTGCAGGACGAGCAGCGCTCGGGGCAACCACCCTCGATCCTGCTCGACCAGGTCGAGGATGTGATCGTGGCGACTTTGGAGTCCACCCCGGCCAAGGGCACGCATTGGTCACGTGCCTCGATGACCGCTCGCACCGGGCCTCAAATCGACCATCGGGCGGATCTGGAAGAGGTCCGACCTCAAGTCGCACCTGCAGACACCTTCAAGCTCACCACCGATCCGCACTTCGTCGACAAGGTCGTCGATGTGGTCGGGCTGTATCACGACCCGCCCGAGAAGGCGGTAGCGCTGTACATGGCGAGAAGGCACAAACCGAGGCCCTGGACTGCTCCCAACCAGTAGTGCCGATGATGCCGGGCATGCCCGGGTGCCGCACCCACGATTACCTGCGGCACGGCATCACCAGTCTGTTCGCCGCGTTCAACATCGCCGACGGCACTTCCTGACGTGACCACCGGGTGGCCCTGACCGCAAGATGCGGCCGACTCAAGGCGACAACCACTGACCGGCACCGTCTACGCCGGACGTGAGCGGCACGACGCCTACCTCAAACCGGGATGCGGGCGGACAGAGTTGCCTTCGCCCATGGAGGTCCGTGAGGGAGGACAGTAACGACCGTCTCCGGAAGGCATCCCGGTTCAGTTCAGCCGAGCCAGCGGACGAGGGCGACGATGTCTTCGTGGGGCCCAGTGGTTGCTTACGGCCGCCTTCAGCTCGTGTTGTGGACGAGGGCTCAATCATCCAGACGGCCACCACCTGCCCCACCAAGCTCATGCCGGCTTCTCCCTCGCTGGTCCCTGCGCGAGCTCGTCCCCTACCTGCGGGAAGTCCACGGCCTCGTGATCCGGAGCGGCCGCGAGACGTTGTGCTGCCCGCCCGCTGCGGCATCACTTTTCCAGCACACCGGGATGTGGAAGGAATCCCCCGGCCGTGAAGCGAACCCGGACCGGATCGACGAGATCCTCGACCGCTTCCCCGACCGGATCTTCGCCTTCGACGAGTTCGGGTCACTCGGGACCAGGCCCACCGCGGGCTTGGGTTGGGCCGAGCGCTCATGGTCCGGTCGGCTGCCCGACACCTAGCACCGCACCCACGGTGTGCGGTGCTTCCACGGCTGCCTCTCGCTTGGCGACGACCGGCTGTGACTGTCGTCACCCGAAGGGCTCAGTAATCCGTGGTTGACAGACGCTTACGCGCGATCCGGTTCGCTGGTTCGCGCTCGGATGCCGCCACGAAGTCGGCGTCGCGGCCCTCCCGGACCGCGGCGAGTCCCTCCCGCATCGCTTCGGTCGAATAGGCGAGTGACTGGCCGAGGTTCTCGTGAACCATCATCTCTTCGAGGGAGGTCTCGTAGCTGCGCTCCATGAGCCACTTCGCCAGCCCGAATCCTTCGACGGGTAGCGCGGCCATGGCTTCGGCCCGCTCGAGGCAGTGGGCCTCGAGCTCGTCGTCGGGGACGGTCCCGGCGATCAAGCCGGCCTCCATTGCCTGCTCGGCGGTCCAGGTCTCGTTGCCGTAGACGAACGCCCGAGCCCGAGCCATGCCGACCAGGCGCGGCAATGTGTACATCACGCCGATGTCCGGAATCAGGCCGAGCCGGAGGAAGCCGGACACGAAGCGTGAGCTTTCAGCGGCATACACCACGTCGCCGATGAGCGCGATGCCGATGCCGCCACCGACGGCCGGGCCGTTGACGCCCACGACGATCGGTTTTGGGTAGCGCAGCAGGTCGGTCAGCCAGCGACTGGTCCGCTTGAAACGTTGGTGGGACGACCACGGGTCGCTCTCGTCGCGCATCATGCGGAAGTCGCCACCTCCGCAGAAAGCCCGGCCCTTTGCCGTCAGGAACACGGCGCGAACGTCGGGGTCGGCCTCCATCTCGGCGAAGGCCGCGGCGAGGCCCGACCGCATCGGGTTGGAGAGCGCATTACGGTTGCGTTCGTCGGCGAGTCGGATGATGCCGACGTGGCCGGCGCGCTCGGTCTCGATCACGTTCTCGATGCTCATGTCACTCTCCTCAGGCTGTGCCAAAGCAGAACTGGCGTCCGCCGTCGACGACCAGGTCGGTGCCATTGACGTATCGGCCGGCGTCGGAGACCAGGTAGGTCACCGCAGCCGCGATATCGGCACGGCTGCCGAAGCGGCCGACGGGAACGCGGCTGAGTTCGTGTGCGCCGCGGCCCGCATCCTCGTGGATGCGCCGCGCGCCCTCGGTGTCGCCGATGGCACCTGGAGCCACGGTGTTGCACAGGATGTTGCGGTTGCCCCACTCCACGGCGAGGGTCCGCATCAGCGACTGGATCCCGGCTTTCGCCGAGGCTGCGGGGGCGCAGCCTGGCCAGCCGCTCCAGGCATAGGACGTGATGATGCTGACGATCCGGCCGACGTGCTTCGACTTGGACAGGGCTTCGAACGCGGCATGACTGCAGTTGAAGGTGCCGTTGAGGTCGATGTCGATGATGGTGCGCCAGCCGTTCGGCGTGAGCTCCTCGGTGTTGCACCGGAAGTTGCCGGCCGCGTTGTTGATCAGGATGTCCAGCCCGCCCTGCTCCTGCACGATCCTGGCGATCGCGCCCTCGACCTGCGGGTAGTCACGCACGTCCACCTGGAGCGCGGATGCGCGATGGCCCTGGCCGACGATGCTCTCGGCTGCTTCCTGGGCGACCTCGGTTCGTCGTCCGGCGATGACGACGTGGGCGCCGAGCGATGCGAGGAGCGTCGCGGTCTCGAGCCCGAGACCGGTGCCACCGCCGGTAACCAAGGCCACTCGGCCGACCAGCAGGTCGGGTTGGAAGATGCCTTTCACGTTCCACTCCGATGTTCGATGTGCGCAGTGCGGTGCGCGCTGCGCCAGGCCCACGGCAGCATGCGCCCCGCCGCGACTGAAGCTGTATGATAGTTCGCAATCCGTCAATGATGTTACAGTTCTGCGGCCCAGTTCGGGGAGGGGGTGCCGCAGAGAGGCTGATTCGATCGAGTGATTGATGTGCGTGATACTGTCTGACAGTATGCAGATTGATGTGTCCGGCCGTAATGGCTCGACAATGGAGAAGTTCGCGTTGTCGGTATGGGCGGCCGTGCGCTCCCGGGGGAGCCTCTCGTCGTCGTCGCGTACGAACGCTGCGCTCCTGCCCTGCGTGACGTGCTCGTTGACATTGTCTGCGGGAGCGTTCGGCAGGGGGTATCCAGCATGCGCGCAGTCTGTCCTCGGGCTTCCCGCTGGCTCCGGGGCGATGGGGTCGTGGCTGGCCGCACGGTCGGCTCGTGCCGTGGGTGCGGCAAGTGCCGCGTCGGCAGCGGGCAGTCCGGCAAGCGCGTGGATACGCCCGGACGCCGGGCGGTCTCCGCCGCACCACCCGCGGCTACGGTGGGAAGATCGTCGTGGGTGAGGTATTCGTCTCCCTCGTTCCCGAGTTGCCTCGTGCGCTGGTTGTCGCCATGTACTCACCAGCTCGGCATTGGAAGGCCGGATTGGGGCTCCCCGTCGCGATCCTCGGCTTTCGGCGGGTCTGGGCCATGTCGGCGTTCATGTCTCCCAGGCGCTCGGCGCGCACGCCAGGGCCCTGGATCTCTCCGAGTCCAAGCGGGACGACGCGCTACGGCCGGGGATGCCCGACTGTCAGATGGTGTCCGCGGCGGAGGCATCTACCAACATTGCCGAGGCGTCCGGCCTGATCGTGTCGAGCGTCGGCTTCGCGCGGTATGCCGAATTCAACCGGATGAAGACCGGTGACATACGGTTCCGGTCTGTGATCGACCCCGCGATACTCGCCCGACAGTCGTATGCCCCTGACCGGACGAAGCGGAGCAACAGGAGCCTTCCCATGAGCTTGGCCTTTTTCGAAGTGCGGTCCGAGTGCGGACGCGACGTTCTGGTCCCTGAACCGATCGCCCGCAGCGGGTGGGGCCGGGCCCGAGTGCGTGGCATCGCGATCAGTGGCGCCCTGGCTCGCGCTGTCGAGAAGAGTGTGGACGTGGAGGCGCGGCCCGGTCTGCGGCAGGCGCGCTGGAGCGTCGACATCTTCCGGCCAGTGGCTGATGCTCCGTTGGAGGTATCGGCCAGTGTGATTCGGGAAGGTCGGCGCCTTCGCCTGATCGATGCCACCATGGAGCAGGAAGGTCGCCCGGTCGCAAGGGCGAGCGCCCTCATGGTCGCGAACTCGGAGGCGGCACCCGGGGCGGTGTGGAGTCGGCCGCTGAACTTTGAGGCACCGCCTGCCGGCCTCGCGCCCCTGACCACGGAGCCTCGGCTTTACTTCAGTGAGGACGTGGGTTGGACTGGATCAGGGGAGCAGCATCAGAATTCCGCGCGCAAGCAGACGTGGCATCTGCCGGTGCCGATCGTGCGAGGGGAGGAACTCACCCCTTTCCAGTTTGCCGCGAGTGTCGCGGACGTCGTCAGCGTGGTCGCCAACTGGGGTGACCGTGGACTCGAGTACATCAACGCCGGAGTGACCGTTGCCTTCGCGCGGATGCCGGACGAGCTGGAGCTCGGTCTCGCCGCCGCGGATCGGGTGGAGGCGGACGGAATCGCGGCCGGGTCCGCGTACTTGTATGACCGTTCGGGTGTGCTGGGACTCGCGACTGTCACGGCGATGGCGAACCATCAGCACGCTGTCGACCCTCGGCGGCTCGGTCGGGAAACCTAGAGACCAGAGCCAGGGCATGGCGGGGCGCCTGGGCTCGGACGCAGGGCCGCGTGCGAGCACTGCTGGCGGGCCGTGCAAACACCCGTCAGGTCGTCGAGCGCGCAGGCTGGTCGGCGCGGCTGAAGCTGCCCTGCGATTCCACCGCGCTTCGGACGCGTCTACGACGTCCCGGAGGGTTCGCTTACGGGGGCTGCGCGGGTCGACGCTCGGATCAATCGTCAGCACGTTCCCGTCTCACGCGCTGAGCGGACTCGCAGGGTCATGGCTGTGGAGGAATCAGCGCACGGTCATCGCGGACCGGGCCGCCCTGCCGACACCAGACCTCGTCGGCCGTGACGTCGAACGCCGCAGCATCGAACATGGAGTACGCCTCCGGTGCCGCCCATCTCCGTTCATTGGGCACGGCCGATACCGTCTTCCGCCCGTGGCCGGCCGGGAACCATTCGGCCACGGGTATGTCGGGCAGTGCGCCCGGCGGGTGTTCGCCGAAGGGGCAGTCGCCACTGCACAGGACGCCGGGCCCGTCGCGTGATCGGACTTCAGGTGACTGGACGGAAAGCATATGGCGATTCAGGGCCGAGCGCCGCACATCACGTTGGTCGAATAATGGCAGACAGGATAAAGTCAAACACTTGTGGCTCTGTTAATGTGATGCTTTGCTGGCAATGGGCGTGCTCGTGCGGAGGGTCGGGGCAGCATCCCGTTCCGCCGAGTTGGTGAGCGAAATCTGCTTACGGGAGCGAAGGACCGTCGACGGCACCCGGATGATCGAGCTTCACCAAGGGTGCATGAGTCAGTTGGCGCTCGACGTGCGGTCGGCGGGAGTGGAGTCCGGCCCGATGTCGCTGACGAAGGGTGGAGCCGCGCTCGGAGTCGCTGGCGCGACGGAACCCCGAAGCCCTGTGCATCGGCACGGTCCGCAGCGTGCCGTAGCCGGTCGGCTCGGTAGGTCTCCGCACAGGTGGGGCAGACATTGATTACTGCGAAGGGATACGAGTGAGCTTGAGGATCGTTGTCACCGTGAAGTACGTGCCCGACGCCACTGGCGACCGGCACTTCGCCGATGACCTGACCGTCGACCGTGACGACGTGGACGGCCTGCTGTCGGAGCTCGACGAGTACGCGGTCGAGCAGGCCCTGCAGATCGCGGAGGAGTGCCAACGGGAGGATGCCGACGCGGAGATCACCGTGCTGACCGTCGGTCCCGAGGACGCCAAGGACGCGCTGCGCAAGGCGCTGTCCATGGGCGCCGACAAGGCGATCCATGTCGAGGACGACGACCTGCACGGCACGGACATCATCGGTACGTCGCTCGTGCTGGCCAAGGCGATCGAGAAGGCCGGCTACGACCTGGTCATCTCCGGCATGGCGTCCACCGACGGCACGATGGGTGTCGTACCGGCGCTGCTCGCCGAGCGTCTGGGCGTCCCGCAGGTCACGCTGCTCTCCGAGGTCTCCGTCGAGGACGGTGTGGTCAAGGGCCGGCGCGACGGCGACACCGCCTCCGAGCAGCTGGAGGCCTCCCTGCCGGCCGTCGTGTCGGTCACCGACCAGTCGGGCGAGGCGCGTTACCCGTCCTTCAAGGGCATCATGGCCGCCAAGAAGAAGCCGGTGCAGTCCTGGGACCTGGAGGACCTGGAGATCGAGACGGACGAGGTCGGTCTCGAAGGCTCCTGGACCAAGGTCGACTCCGCCACCGAGCGCCCGGCACGCACCGCCGGCACGATCGTCAAGGACGAGGGCGAGGGCGGCAAGCAGCTCGCCGAGTTCCTCGCGGGCCAGAAGTTCATCTGAGGCTCGTCCGAGTCTCGCTGAACCTCCGTTCGCCGACCGCCCCTCATCTTTCGCAAGCAGGAGAGCATTCCCATGGCTGAAGTTCTCGTCTACGTCGACCACGTGGACGGTGCCGTCCGCAAGCCCACCCTGGAGCTGCTGACGCTGGCCCGCCGCATCGGCGAGC
>NZ_JBEPBI010000141.1:0-20657 GCF_040299045.1 Streptomyces sp. NPDC001027 | reverse complement strand
CGGCGAGCCCCCCATCGGCGCCCGGGGGGCTCGCCTGGCTCGCCTTACGGGGCGGAAGCCGTGCAGAGGTGCGGTGCGCCCCCGGCGGCGCTCCAGTGGTACAGCGTCATGGCCACACTGGTCGCGAGGTTGTAGCTGGAGACCTGGGGGCGCATCGGCAGGGCGAGAAGACGGTCGGCCCGCGACCGCAGCTCGGGGGAGAGACCGCTGCGCTCCGAGCCGAACGCGAGGAGCGCGTCGTCCGGGAGCTCGACGCCGCGGATGTCGTCGCCCTCCGGGTCGAGGGCGAACACCGGGCCGGCCGGCAGTTCGTCGACCGTCAGCCGCTCCACGGCCGTCGCGAAGTGCAGCCCCGCGCCGCCGCGCACGACGGTCGGATGCCACGGGTCGAGCGTGCCGGTGGTGACCACCCCGGTCGCCCCGAATCCGGCCGCGAGCCGGATCACCGCCCCCGCGTTGCCCAGGTTGCGCGGATTGTCCAGCACCACGACCGGGGCGGTGCGGGGCGCCTGCCCGAGCCTGTCCAGATGGGCCTCCCGCGACGGCCGGACGGCCAGGGCGGCGACCGCGGTGGGATGCGGACGCGGCACCAGGGACGCGTACGTCGCCTCCGTGACCTCCGTCAGCAGCCCGTCCAGCGCCTCGCGCACGTCGGGGGCGAGCTCCCCGGCCAGGGCGAGGGCCGCCCCCCGGTCGACGGCTACCGCCACCGGGACGTCCGCCCCGAAGCGCACGGCGTGCTTGAGGGCATGGAAGCCGTCCAGCAGTACGGCGTCACCGGCGAGCCGGCGCCATCGGCCGAGCGGGTCGAGGCCTGCGGTCACGGGGTCGGTCATGCGGTGAACCCTACGTGGGCGTACCGGCGCGGCTCTGCGCCGCAGGCGCCCGGCGCGATCCCCGGCCACGTGCCGCCCCGTACCGCGTGCCCTACGTGCGCGTGCCCGGTGTGGAAGTCGCCGTCTGTTCAGAGCCTGGGCGGTGGTCCGGCTCTTCCGGCTCTTCCGGCTCGTCCGGATCCCCCGGGGCCCGCGGGTCGGCCTCCTCCGTCCGCGCGCCGTCCGGGGCCGGCTGTCCGCGGTCCGGGAGCAGCGCCTCACGCGCGCGTGCCGCCCATCCGCCGACCCGGTGCAGGAACGGCGTCGGCAGGAAGACGGAGTCCGTCGCGATCATCGCCAGCGAGAAGAAAGGCAGCCCGAGGAGGACCGCGATCACCGCGTGCTCCGCCATCATCAGCGCCAGCAGCACGTTCTTCAGCCGCCGGTTGAACAGGGTGAACGGGAAGGCCACCTGCACGATGACGGTCCCGTACGTCGCGAGGAGGACCATCGTGCCGCTGGCGGCCAGCAGATCGGCCAGCGCCGGCCAGGGCGAGAAGTAGTCCAGGTGCAGGGGGTAGTACGCGGCGGTGCCGTCCTGCCAGCGCGAGCCCTGGATCTTGTACCAGCCGGCCGTCGCGTAGATCAGACAGGCCTCGACCATGATCACGGCGAGGGCGCCGTTGTGCAGGACGTTGCCGATCACATCGAGCAGGATCCGCGGCTGCGCCGACTTCCCGAGTCGCCCGGCGGCCCACCACAGCCCCTGCACGGCCCACGCCGCCCACAGCAGCGCGGGAACGGTCCACTCACTGTGGAAACGGTCCGCCACGGTCACCGAGGCCAGCACCGTCCCGGACGCGGCCCACAGGACGGGACCGACCCGGTCGGTGATCCGTTCGCCCCGCGCGCGTGCCTCCTGCTCGCGTCGCGCCCGCCGGGCGTCGAGCGACCAGACCCGACCGCAGCGCATGAACATCAGGTAGATCGACATCAGGTGCAGGACGTTGTCGCCGCCGTCGCCCATGAAGACGCTGCGGTTCTGCAGCGAGAGCACGCCGACCATGAACAGCACCGACATCGCGCGCGTGCGCCAGCCCAGCAGCAGCAGCGCGGCCGCGACCAGCGCGAGCGCGTACACGGCCTCGAACCATGCCTGCCCGTCCGACCACATCAGGACGGTGAACGCCCCGTTGGTGTCGATCAGCTGCCGGGCCAGCTGCCAGTCCCAGGGGCCGTCGAGGCCGTACAGCTCCTGGCGGTGCGGGAACTCCCGCAGCAGGAACAGCAGCCAGGTACCGCTGAACCCGATCCGGACCACGGCGCTCTGGTAGGGCCCGAGCGCCGACTCGGTGAGACGGGCGATGGCGGCGGACACCGAAAGGGCGAAGCGGTTCACCTCGCGCCTCCCTCGGTCACGCCGTCCGGCACGGACCACCAGGACAGCACGCGGTACACCGGGGTCGTCGACACCTTGTCGGTGCTCCACTTCGGCGGCGGCACGTTGGTGGTCCGCGAGCGGATCTGGACCCGCTCCACGACACCGCCCTCGTCGACCGCGCCGCGCTCCAGCCGCATCACGACGATCCGGCGCAGATACGTCTCGGCGAGGGCGCCGCGCAGACCGACGGGCCGGGCGGAGCCGTCGTGCGTGGCGGTGAAGAAGTCCCAGGCCCGGCGCAACTCGTTCTGCTGGGTATGGCTCGGCACCAGGTTGCCGTCGATGTCCCGGCCGTCCTGCGCGGACAGGTCGTACCAGCCGGTGGTCCGCGATCCGCCGTCCTCGCCGCGTATCTGGGCGCGGACCTGGACGGCGATGTTCTGCTGCAGCGGATTCGGTGCGAACAGCTTCCAGTTCTGTTCGAACTCCGGATATATCCAGTCGTCGATCGCCTTGCCGTGCGCCTTCGTGACCGTGTTCGACGGCGCCACATGCAGGAACACCATCCCGACGTGCACGCACACCGTGACCGCGACGACGGCCAGCGCCAGCGCGGCGCCGACCTGGTACCGCGGCGAGAGCGCGGCCACACCGGTACGGGGCGGGAGGTGGCGAGGCGCTGTCGCGGAAGCGGGTTCGGGGCCGGGATCCGGGCCGGGGTCCGAGCCCTGGCCCTGGGCGGGCTCGTCGGCGGCCCCCGCGCCCACGACGGGCGTGGAGCTCCGGAGTTCGGCGCGCGGCGCGGGCAGGACGCCTCCCACCGGCGACGACACCGCCTCCGGCCCGCCTGAGGAGTCAGGCCCCTCCGACGAGGCCGGTCCGTCTGACGTGTCCGCCCGCCGTGGAGCGCCTGAGCCTCCGTCGTACGCGTCCATTCCGCCCCGTTCCCCGATACCGGTCCTCTTCGCCCGCTGCGTCGCGCAATCGCGAACGGTACTCAGCCTCACCCGTCCGGCCCAGCCCTCCCTGCCTTACCCGTGCCCCGGACGGGGGCGGGGCGGATCGTCCGCGGAGAACGTCCGCAGGTTATCCACAGCGGTTGACACCATACGACGGCCGTCCCACCATGGAATCGCACGGACCGAACGATCGGTCGGGAGAAGGCTCGGGCAGAGCCGAGGCCAAGGCGCGAAGCCGAGGCCCGAGGTCAAGGGGGACCGCATGGCGACAGCAGCCGCCCACCAGACGGCCCGCACGGAGAAGGACGCCCCGCGGCAGGAGGGCGTACCGGCCGACGAGGCGGCGCACGAGGCGTACGAACGCCTCTTCGACGCCACCGTGGCCGCGGACGAGCGCATCGAGCCACGCGACTGGATGCCCGACGCCTACCGGGCGACGCTGGTGCGCCAGATCGCGCAGCACGCCCACTCCGAGATCATCGGCATGCAGCCGGAGGCCAACTGGATCACCCGCGCCCCCTCCCTGCGCCGCAAGGCCGTCCTCATGGCGAAGGTGCAGGACGAGGCGGGCCACGGCCTCTACCTCTACAGCGCGGCCGAAACCCTCGGCGTCAGCCGCGACGATCTGCTCGACAAGCTGCACACCGGCCGCCAGAAGTACTCCTCGATCTTCAACTACCCCACGCTGACCTGGGCGGACGTCGGCGCGATCGGCTGGCTGGTGGACGGTGCGGCGATCACCAACCAGGTCCCCCTGTGCCGCTGCTCCTACGGCCCGTACGCGCGCGCCATGATCCGCGTGTGCAAGGAGGAGTCCTTCCACCAGCGCCAGGGGTACGAGCTGCTGCTCGCCCTCAGCCGGGGCACCGAGGAGCAGCACGCGATGGCGCAGGACGCCGTCGACCGCTGGTGGTGGCCGTCGCTCATGATGTTCGGCCCGCCCGACGACGAGTCCGCGCACTCCGCGCAGTCGATGGCCTGGAAGATCAAGCGCCACTCCAACGACGAGCTGCGCCGGCGCTTCGTCGACATCTGCGTCCCCCAGGCCGAGTCGCTCGGCCTCACCCTCCCGGACCCGGACCTGAAGTGGAACGAGGAGAGCGGGCACCACGACTTCGGCCCCATCGACTGGACCGAGTTCAAGGAAGTCCTCAAGGGCAACGGCCCGTGCAACGAGCAGCGCATCACCCAACGCAGGCGCGCCCATGACGAGGGCGCATGGGTACGGGAGGCGGCCGCGGCCCACGCGGCCAAACGCCTTCCCCGGACGACGGAAGCGGAGCAGGCATGACCCACACCGACTGGCCCCTGTGGGAGGTCTTCGTGCGCTCCCGGCGCGGCCTCTCCCACACCCACGCCGGCAGCCTGCATGCGCCGGACGCCGAGTTCGCCCTGCGCAACGCACGCGACCTGTACACCCGGCGCGGTGAGGGCGTCTCGCTCTGGGTGGTGCCGTCCTCGGCGATCACCGCGTCCTCGCCCGACGAGAAGGACCCGTTCTTCGAACCGGCCGCCGACAAGCCGTACCGGCACCCGACGTTCTACGAGATCCCGGAGGGGGTGAAGCACCTGTGACCACGACCGCGCACACCCACGGGCGCCCCGACGCCCGTCCCGACACCGCCGACACCGCAGTGGGCGCCGCCGCCGACACGCGGACCGCCGCCCTCGCCCTCGGCGACGACGCCCTGGTGCTCTCCCACCGCCTGGGGGAGTGGATGGGCCACGCGCCCGTGCTGGAGGAGGAGGTCGCCCTCGGCAACATCGCGCTCGACCTGCTCGGTCAGGCCAGGATCCTGCTGTCGATGGTCGGCGACGAGGACGAACTGGCCTACCTGCGCGAGGAACGCGCCTTCCGCAACGTCCAGTTGGTCGAACAGCCCAACGGCGACTTCGCCCACACCATCGCCCGCCAGCTGTACTTCTCCACCTACCAGCACCTGTTGTACGCGCAACTCGCAGCCGGGCCCGGCCCGTTCGCCGGGCTCGCGGCGAAGGCCGTCAAGGAGGTCGCCTACCACCGCGACCACGCCGAGCAGTGGACCCTGCGCCTCGGCGACGGCACCGACGTCAGCCATGAACGGATGCAGCGCGCCTGCACGGCGCTGTGGCGCTTCACCGGAGAGATGTTCCGCCCCGTGGACGGCCTCGAGCTCGACCGGACAGGCCTGGAGTCGGCCTGGCTCGAGTCGGTGCGGGAGGTACTGGGGCGGGCCGGCCTGACCGTCCCGGACGGCGCGCGCACCGGCGCCTGGCGCGCCGGGGCCGGCCGCGAGGGCCTGCACACCGAGCCCTTCGGTCCGATGCTCGCCGAGATGCAGCACCTGCACCGCAGTCACCCGGGGGCGTCGTGGTGACGACGGCCACCCCGCTGGAGGCGGAACTCCTCGAGATCGCCGGCTCGGTCCCCGACCCCGAGCTCCCGGTGCTCACCCTCCAGGAGCTGGGCGTCGTGCGCGCCGTCCGCCTGCACGGCGCCGACACCGTGGAGGTCGAGCTGACCCCCACCTACACCGGCTGCCCGGCCGTCGAGGCGATGTCCCTGGACATCGAACGCGCGCTGCACGAGCACGGCATACGCGACGTGACGGTGCGCACCGTCCTTTCGCCCGCCTGGTCGACCGACGACATCACCGCCGAAGGGCGGCGCAAACTGCGGGAGTTCGGCATCGCACCGCCCCGGGCCGTGCGCGAGCAAGGTCCCGTGTCCCTGACACTCGGGCCGACCCGTGCAGGCCGCGCGGCCGGGACCTTTGACGCGGAGCCGGTGCACTGCCCCCACTGCGGCTCCCCCGACACCGAACTGCTCAGCCGGTTCTCCTCCACCGCGTGCAAGGCGCTGCGCCGGTGCCTGGCCTGCCGCGAACCCTTCGACCACTTCAAGGAGCTGTGATGGCCCGCTTCCACCGGCTCCCCGTGGCCGCGGTGGACCGGCTGACCGACGACGCGGTCGCCCTCACGCTCTCCGTCCCCGAAGAGCTGCGCGAGGAGTACCGGCACACGCCCGGCCAGCACCTCGCCCTGCGCCGCCTGGCCGACGGAGCCGAGATCCGGCGGACGTACTCGATCTGCTCGCCCGCTCCCGACGCCGGCGGCGAGGGACCGAGAACGCTCCGCGTGGGCGTGCGGCTGGTCGAAGGCGGGGCGTTCTCCACCTACGCGCTGAAGGAGATCGCCGTCGGGGACGAAATCGAGGTGATGACGCCGGCCGGGCGTTTCACCCTCGCCCCGGCCCCCGGCCTCTACGCGGCGATCGTCGGCGGCAGCGGCATCACACCGGTCCTGTCGATCGTCGCCACGCTGCTGGCCCGTGAGCCCCGCGCCCGGTTCTGCCTGATCCGCAGCGACCGCACGGCGGCGTCGACGATGTTCCTGGAGGAGGTCGCCGACCTGAAGGACCGGTACCCGGAGCGGCTGCAGCTGGTCACCGTGCTCTCCCGCGAGGAACAGCAGGCCGGCCTGCCCTCCGGACGGCTGGACCAGGACCGGCTGACCACGCTGCTGCCGTCCCTGCTGCCGGTCACGGACGTGGCGGGGTGGTTCCTGTGCGGCCCGTACGGGCTGGTGCAGGGCGCCGAACGGACGCTGAGAGGGCTCGGGGTCGGCCGTGCCCGGATCCACGAGGAGATCTTCCACGTGGACGGCGCGGCGCGCACCGTGCACCCGACCGCGCCCGCGCACGCCACCGTGACCGCCCGGCTCGACGGCCGGGGCGGCAGCTGGCCGGTGCGGGACGGCGAGTCGGTCCTGGAGACGGTGCTGCGCAACCGGCCCGACGCGCCCTACGCGTGCAAGGGCGGAGTGTGCGGGACCTGCCGGGCCTTCCTGGTCGGCGGCGAGGTGCGCATGGACCGCAACTTCGCACTGGAGCCGGAGGAGACGGAGGCCGGCTATGTGCTGGCGTGCCAGTCGCATCCGCTGACCGAGGCGGTGGAGGTCGACTTCGACCGCTGAGCCGACGAGCGGATGAGCGGATGAGCCGCCGGGCCCCTTGGGCGCCGACTGCTGTTCCCTTCTCCTGGAACCTGTTCTATCTTGACGCTCCGTCAGATCTGCCGGCCCTGGCAGATCGGCTGACCGTCGGGAGGACCGGCCGTGGACTTCACCTTCACCGAGGAGCAGCAGGCCGCGGCCGAGGCGGCCCGCGGAGTCCTCGCCGGGGTCGCCCCCGACGGCGTGCCGAGCCCCGCTCTCACCCAGGGCGCCGCCGTCGCCGACGACCTCGACCGCCCCCTGTGGAACAGGCTCGCCGCGGCAGACCTGCTGAGCCTGCTGCTCGACGAGACGTACGGCGGGGCGGGCCTGGACGCGGTCGCCCTGTGCCTGGTGCTGCGCGAGGCGGGCAAGGTGCTCGCCCGGGTCCCCCTGCTGGAGACCAGCGCGGCCGCCGCGACCGTACAGGCCTACGGCGGACCGGAGTTGAGGTCCGCCCTGCTCGCCGGCTCCGGCCGTGGCGAGACCGTGCTGACCGTCGCCGCGGCCGGCCGCACCGGCCACGACGCCGCCGAACTCGCCGTCACCGCCCGGCAGGACCACCCGAGTGGCACCCCGACGCACGACGCCGAGAGCAGCGGAGCCTGGGTACTGGACGGCGTGCAGACGGCCGTGCCCTGGGCCTACGAGGCCGACCACATCCTCGTACCGGCGCACACCGCCGACGACCGCAGCGTCCTCGCCGTGGTCGCCCGCGGACAGGAGGGCGTCGCGCTCACCCCGCAGATCTCCACCACCGGCGAGCGGCTCGCGGAACTGCGGCTGGAGTCCGCGCGGATCCCGGCCCGCGACGTCATCACCGCCGACGGCGCATGGGACTGGCTGCGCTCGCTGCTGGCCACCGGCACCTGCGCGCTGGCCCTCGGCCTCGGCGACCGCGTCCTGGCCATGACCAGTGACTACGCCGGCGCCCGAGAGCAGTTCGGACACCCGATCGCCAGCTTCCAGGCGGTCGCCGTGCAGACCGCGGACCGCTACATCGACCTTCGCGCGATGGAGGTCACGCTGTGGCAGGCCGCCTGGCGGATCGCCTCGGGAACACCCGGCGCGCTCCCCGTCTCCGGAGACGTCGCCCTCGCCAAGATCTGGGCCTCGGACGGAGTGCGCCGGATCGTGCAGACCGCCCAGCACCTGCACGGGGGCTTCGGCGCCGACGTCGACTACCCCCTGCACCGCTACCACGCCTGGGCCAAACACCTGGAGCTCTCACTCGGCCCGGCCGCCGCCCACGAGGAGGCCCTGGGCGACCTCCTGGCCGCCCACCCCCTCGTCTGACCGCACGACCGGAGCCCCGGCTACAGGACGAAACCCTGCTTGCCGTCATCCGTGACGACCGGACGTCCCACAGCCGCCCACACCTGCATGCCGCCGTCCACGTTCACCGCGTCGATGCCCTGCTGCACGAGATACATGGTCACCTGCGCCGAACGACCACCGGAACGACAGATGACATGCACCCGCCCGTCCTGCGGAGCGGCCTCGGTGAGCTCGCCGTAACGGGCCACGAACTCGCTGATGGGAAGGTGCAGCGCCCCCTCGGCGTGACCCGCCTGCCACTCGTCGTCCTCCCGGACGTCCACCAGGAAGTCGTCGTCCTTGAGGTCCCCGACCTCGACCGTGGGCACACCAGCTCCGAAACTCATGCCCCGACGCTACCCGCAACCGGTTCTAACCGACCAGCTCGGCCAGCTCGGCCTCACGTGCGGCGACGTCGGCGAGCAGCTTCTCGGCGATCTCGTCCAGAAGGGTGTCGGGGTCGTCCGGAGCCATCCGCAGCATCGAGCCGATCGCGCTGTCCTCCAGCTCCCTGGCCACCAGCGTCAGCATCTCCTTGCGCTGCGCCAGCCACTCGAGGCGGGCGTACAGCTCCTCACTGGCGCTCGGGCTGCGCTCGGCGGGCGCCGGGCCGGCCGCCCACTCCTGAGCCAGCTCACGCAACAGCACCTCGTCGCCACGGGCGTAGGCCGCGTTCACGCGGGTGATGAACTCCTCGCGCCGGGCCCGCTCCCCGTCCTCCTGCGCCAGATCCGGGTGCGCCTTGCGCGCCAGCTCGCGGTACAGCTTGCGGGCCTCCTCGCTGGGCCGCACCCGCTCCGGAGGCCGGACCGACCGGTCCGTCAGCATCGCCGCGGCCTCCGGGAACAGCCCCTCCCCGTCCATCCAGCCGTGGAACAGCTCCTCGACCCCCGGCATCGGCAGCACCCGGGCGCGCGCCTCGGCGGCCTTGCGCAGATCCTCGGGATCGCCGGTACGGGCGGCACGGGCCTCGGCGATCTGCGCGTCCAGCTCGTCGAGCCGGGCGTACATCGGACCGAGTTTCTGGTGGTGGAGCCGCGAGAAGTTCTCGACCTCGACGCGGAAGGTCTCCACCGCGATCTCGAACTCGATCAACGCCTGCTCGGCGGCCCGCACGGCCTGCTCCAGCCGCGCCTCGGGCCGGGGCTGCTCAGCTTCGGGGGTCGTCACCCGACCAGCCTAGGGCCTGTCGTTTGGATCACGCCGCAGACGCCGGGTGCGGCACGCGCATCTGCCGCGTCGTCGTCGGTTGCCGATGCTCCGCATCGACGCCCTCCTCCGCCTTGCAGCCGCACGCACCACACCCCGATCACCGGCACCGGCACCGGCACCGACCAGTCCCGTTCGTCACCTGCGGCCTGATCCAGACGACAGGCCCCAGGCCAAGCCCCACGGACCGTCGGCGCGCGCCGAGCACGGAAGCCCCGCCGCCTGCCGCCAGGGAGGCCTACGCCCGCTCCACCCCACCACGGGCGTGCCGTCCCCTGTCGCCCGTCGTCCTCACACTCCCGTCTCGGCCGGGATCCGTCCCGCCCGTACCGCCGCGACGAGGTCCGTGTGGTCCGCCTCGGTGCGGTCGGCGTAGGCGACGGCGAACCCGGCGATCGCCTCGTCGAGCTCCTCGTTCTTGCCGCAGTAGCCGGCGACGACCCGCGGGTCGGCACTGTGGGAGTGGGCGCGGGCCAGCAGCGCGCCCGTCATGCGGCCGTAGTCGTCGACCTGGTCGGCGGCGAGGGCGGCCGGGTCGACGCTCCCCTTGCGGTTGCGGAACTGCCTTACCTGGAAGGGGCGTTCCTCGACCGTCGTCCAGCCCAGCAGGACATCGCTGACGACCTGCATGCGCTTCTGGCCGATCACCACCCGGCGACCCTCGTGGTCTGCCTCCGGCGTCTCGAAGCCGGCGGTCCGCAGATGCGGGACGAGCGCCGAGGCGCGGGCCTCCTTCACCTGGAGGACCAGAGGCTCGCCGCGGTGATCGAGCAGCAGCACCACGTAGGACCTCGTCCCCACGCTGCCCGTGCCCACGATACGGAAGGCCACGTCATGGATCGAGTGACGGGCGAGCAGGGGATGGCGGTCCTCGGACAGGGTGGTCAGGTAGTGCTCCAGGGACGCGGCCACCGCCGCGGCCTCGGCGTCCGGGACCCGGCGCAGCACGGGCGCCGCGTCGACGAAGCGCCGGCCGCCGTCCTCCGTCGCCTCGGTCGACTTGGCCGCGAACCGCCCGCTGGTGTTGGCCCGGGCCTTCTCCGACACCCGCTCCAGGGTGCCCAGCAGGTCGTGGGCGTCGGCGTGGGAGACGAGCTCTTCGTCGGCGATGGCGTTCCAGGCGTCCAGTACGGGGAGCTTGGCCAAGAGCCGCATGGTGCGGCGGTAGGAACCGGCCGCGCCGTGCGCCGCCCTGCGGCAGGTGTCCTCGTCCGCGCCGGCCTCGCGGCCCGCGAGCACGAGGGAGGCGGCGAGGCGCTTGAGGTCCCATTCCCAGGGGCCGTCGACGGTCTCGTCGAAGTCGTTCAGGTCGATGACCAGCCCCCCTCGCGCGTCGCCGTACAGGCCGAAGTTGGCGGCATGGGCGTCACCGCAGATCTGGGCGCGGATGCCGGTCATCGGGGTGCGGGCCAAGTCGTACGCCATGAGTCCCGCGGAACCCCGCAGGAACGCGAACGGCGTGGCCGCCATCCGGCCGACCCTTATCGGCGTCAACTCGGGGATGCGACCTCGGTTGGACTCCTCGACCGCGGCCACCGCGTCCGGCCGGGCGGCGTCCAGGTCGAGCTCGGCATGCGCCGACCGCGCCACCCGGCCGCGCAGGGCCCGGCCGGCCTCCTTGGGGCTGTCCCGCACACCGGCCCCCGCGTCGGACGACTCACCGAGGCGCGCCGCGAACCCCCGCACCTGGGGAATCCTGCGCGGTCCGACCGTTTCACCCGATCCGGCCGACCCGCTCGCTCCGGCCTCTGCACCACCCGTTCCGGTCATCATGACCGCCTCCCCCGCACACATACGCTCAGCAGCTCTGGGACGAGCCCGACGAGCCGAACATCAACTTGTGCAGACCGTACAGCCGGCGGCTGAAAGTCGTCAGACGTTGTGAACAACTTCGGGATTGTGGATAACTGCCTCGCGACGGACGCCGCGGGACAGCGGCCGACAACCGGCATGTTTCACGTGAAACACTCTCCGCCCTCCACCCGTCCCGTCGGGACCTCCACCCCTCCCGCCGAACCCGCGGGGACCCCGGGCGGCCACTTCCCCTGAGACGTTCATCACACACGGTGAGCGATCACTGACTCGCCACCGCCTCGCCGCGGTCTCGCCCCCGACTCGCCCCTGCCTCACCTCGCAGTCCGCGACCCCATCCCGAAACCCACCTGGCCGGAGAATGCGAAAGCCCCTCAGATCCGAGATCTGAGGGGCTTTCGACTGGTGCGCGAGGGGGGAGTTGAACCCCCACGCCCTTGCGGGCACTGGAACCTGAATCCAGCGCGTCTGCCTATTCCGCCACCCGCGCATTGGGTGTGTCTTCGGGTTTTGGGCTTTTCGGCCTGTCGCCCTCCGACATGCAGAACATTAGCACGCGCGCCAGGGTGCGTTCACATCACTTCCGGGCGGGCAGGGAGCAGGTGGGAGACCGTCGGACGTCCCCTGTGCGTCCGCGTCCGCCTCCGACCGTCTCCGTACGTCTCCGCAAGGATTGGTTCACGTATCAACCTCGTACCTATGGCGGTCGTCTCCCCAGGAGCCGGACCAGGAGCACAGCCGGGTGCGGGACACTGGTCCCGGGCCGCCTCTACGATCCTGGGCAGAAGCAAGCGTGTGCAGCAGGGGCGCGAGCGGCCCGTCGACACCGGTCGACGGGCCCGACAGGGGGAACCAGCCGATTCACCGGCGCGTGGATACGATCAGTAAGCAGTACAGGTAAGCAGCACCAGGCAAGCAGCACGGCACGGGACAGCAGCCACGACGGAGGAGGTGCCCCATGGGAGTTCTGAAGAAGTTCGAGCAGCGTCTCGAGGGTCTGGTCAACGGCACCTTCGCCAAGGTCTTCAAGTCCGAGGTCCAGCCCGTCGAGATCGCCGGCGCGCTCCAGCGCGAGTGCGACAACAACGCCACGATCTGGAACCGCGACCGCACCGTCGTCCCCAACGACTTCATCGTGGAGCTGAGCACGCCGGACTACGAGCGGCTCAGCCCCTACTCCGGCCAGCTCGGCGACGAGCTGGCCGGCATGGTGCGCGACTACGCCAAGCAGCAGCGCTACACCTTCATGGGGCCGATCAAGGTCAACCTGGAGAAGGCGGACGACCTCGACACGGGTCTGTACCGGGTGCGCAGCCGCACGCTCGCCTCGTCCAGCAGCCAGACGCCGGACCAGCCGGCCGCCGGCGGCCGGCAGCGCTCCGCGGGACCGGGCGGTGCCGCCGCCTATCCCGGCTCCGCTCCGCCGATGCCGTCCGCACCGCCGCCCGGCGCCCCCGGCGCCCGTCCCGGCGGCTACGGCTACCCGCCCGCCGCGGGCGCACAGCGTCCCGGCGCCGCAGGCGGCGGCCTGGCCGGGGCTCCGCAGCCCGGGTCACGCACCCGCCACTGGATCGAGATCAACGGCGCACGCCACCAGATCTCCCGCGCGACGCTCGTGCTGGGCCGCAGCACCGAGGCCGACGTGCGGATCGACGACCCCGGCGTCTCCCGCCGGCACTGCGAGATCCGGACCGGGTCGCCCTCGACGATCCAGGATCTCGGCTCCACCAACGGCATCGTGGTGGACGGGCAGCACACCACCCGCGCTACGCTCCGCGACGGCTCGCGGATCGTCGTGGGCAGCACCACCATCATTTACCGGCAAGCCGAAGGGTGAAGCGGGGGCAATGTCAGAGCTGACCCTCACGGTCATGCGGCTGGGTTTCCTGGCCGTACTGTGGCTGTTCGTGATCGTGGCCGTGCAGGTCATCCGCAGCGACCTGTTCGGTACGCGTGTCACCCAGCGCGGTTCGCGCCGGGAGGCCGGGCGGGCGCAACAGCAGGCCCAGCGCCAGCAGGCGCCTCCGCAGCAGCGCCAGCAGCCCGCCGCCGCGGGCCGCACGCGCCGCAACGCACCGACGAAGCTGGTCGTGTCCGAGGGCATCCTCACCGGCACGACGGTCGCGCTCCAGGGCCAGACCATCACGCTGGGCCGGGCGCACGACAGCACGATCGTGCTGGACGACGACTACGCCTCCAGCCGCCATGCCAGGATCTATCCGGACCGCGACGGCCAGTGGATCGTCGAGGACCTGGGCTCCACCAACGGCACGTACCTCGACCGATCGCGGCTGACGACTCCCACACCGATTCCGCTGGGCGCGCCGATCCGTATCGGCAAGACCGTCATCGAGCTTCGGAAGTAGTGCTGCATCATGAGTGAGCGCGAGCGGAGCGAGCACACGGCGGCGGCCGGCACTCAGGGCCCCGGTGTGCTCCCGACCGGAGGGTGGGCAGTGTGGCTCGACACGACCGGCTGTACCCGGAGCCGACGGGCGAGGTGCGCATGAGTCTGTCACTGCGTTTCGCCGCCGGATCGCACAAGGGCATGATCCGGGAGGGCAACGAGGACTCCGGTTACGCCGGTCCGCGCCTGCTCGCCATCGCCGACGGCATGGGCGGCGCCGCCGCCGGCGAGGTCGCCTCCTCGGAGGCCATCTCCACCATCGTCGCCCTCGACGACGACGTGCCCGGCTCCGATGTCCTGACCTCGCTCGGCACAGCCGTCCAGCGGGCCAACGACCAGCTGCGCTCGCTGGTCGAGGAGGACCCCCAGCTCGAGGGCATGGGCACCACCCTCACCGCGCTGCTGTGGACGGGCCAGCGGCTCGGTCTCGTCCACGTCGGCGACTCGCGTGCGTACCTGCTGCGGGACGGCGTGCTGACGCAGATCACGCAGGACCACACCTGGGTGCAGCGGCTGGTCGACGAGGGCCGCATCACCGAGGAAGAGGCCACCACCCACCCCCAGCGGTCGCTGCTGATGCGCGCGCTGGGCAGCGGTGAGCATGTGGAGCCGGACCTGTCGATCCGCGAGGTGCGGGCCGGCGACCGCTATCTGATCTGCTCCGACGGCCTGTCCGGCGTGGTGTCCCACCAGACGCTCGAGGACACCCTCGCCAGCTACCAGGGCCCGCAGGAGACCGTGCAGGAGCTGATCCAGCTCGCGCTGCGCGGCGGCGGCCCCGACAACATCACGGTCATCGTCGCCGACGTCCTCGACCTGGACACCGGGGACACGCTCGCCGGGCAGCTGTCCGACACCCCGGTCGTCGTCGGCGCGGTCGCCGAGAACCAGCTCCAGCTGCACGACAACGGCATCATGCAGACGCCGGCAGGGCGCGCCTCCGGGCTCGGCCGCAGGCAGCAGGGCCACGGCGGGGGCGGCCAGTTCGGTCCGCCCGGCTCCGGCGGCGACATCACGGGCTTCATCCCCACCGACGGGTTCGCCGACTACACCGACGACGACTTCGTCAAACCGCGCAAGGGCCGCCGGTGGCTGAAGAGATCCTTCTACGGGGTGCTGACCCTCGCCGTCATCGGCGGCGGCCTGTACGGCGGCTACCGCTGGACGCAGACGCAGTACTACGTCGGCGCCAGCGGCGAGCACGTCGCCCTGTACCGGGGCATCAGCCAGGATCTGGCGTGGGTGTCGTTGTCGAAGGTGGAGAAGGACCACCCCGAGATCGAACTCAAGTACCTCCCGCAGTACCAGCAGAAGCTGGTCGAGGCGACGATCGCCGAGGGCAGTCTCCCGAACGCCCAGAAGAAGATCGACGAACTGGCCGTGCAGGCCTCCGCGTGCAAGAAGCAGGCGGGAGGCGTCACCGCCTCGAAGACCGCCTCCAAGACCGGCTCGACGACCGGTTCGAAGACCGCTGGGGGCCAGGGGGGCGCCACCTCGGGAACCACGTCCGTCTCCCTCACGTCCAAGGCATCGCCGAGCCCCTCGGCAACCGCGTCCCCGTCCGTACCCGCGACCCCCACTCCCACCCCCGGTCCGAGCCTTTCGGAGGAGGAGCAGAAGGTCGTCTCGCGGTGCGGTGAGCAGTAGGCAAGCCGTGAGAGGCCCCGTCACACGATGAGCAGTACTACCAACTCGCCGACGCACCACACGTCCACGATCGGCTCGATCGGCACACCGAGCCGGCGCAACACCGAGCTCGCGCTGCTGGTGTTCGCCGTCGTCATCCCGGTGTTCGCCTACGCCAACGTGGGCCTGGCGATCAACGAGCAGGTGCCGTCCGGCCTGCTGAGCTACGGGCTCGGTCTCGGTCTGCTGGCCGGCGTCGCGCATCTCGTCGTCCGCAAGTTCGCGCCGTACGCCGACCCGCTGCTGCTGCCCGTGGCGACGCTGCTGAACGGGCTGGGGCTGGTCGCCATCTGGCGGCTCGACCAGTCCAAGCTGCTGAAGCGGATCGAGCAGGCCGGCACGGCCGCTCCGCGGCAGCTGATGTACACGGCGATGGGCATCGCGCTGTTCGTCGCGGTGCTGGTCTTCCTCAAGGACCACCGCGCCCTGCAGCGCTACACCTACATCTCGATGGTGGGCGCGATCTTCCTGCTGCTGCTGCCGCTGGTTCCCGGCCTCGGCAAGAACATCTACGGCGCGAAGATCTGGATCTCGGTCGCGGGCTTCTCCATCCAGCCCGGTGAGTTCGCCAAGATCGTGCTGGCGATCTTCTTCGCCGGCTATCTGATGGTGAAACGCGACGCGCTGGCCCTCGCCAGCCGCCGCGTCCTCGGTCTGTACCTGCCGCGCGGCCGCGACCTCGGCCCGATCATCGTGGTCTGGATCATCTCGATCCTGATCCTGGTCTTCGAGACGGACCTCGGCACCTCGCTGCTGTTCTTCGGAATGTTCGTCATCATGCTGTACGTCGCCACCGAGCGGACCAGCTGGATCGTCTTCGGTCTGCTGATGTCCGCGGTCGGCGCGGTCGGCGTGGCCAGCTTCGAGAGTCACGTCCAGCAGCGTGTGCAGGCGTGGCTCGACCCGATGCGCGAGTACAAGCTCAGCCAGTCCGGCGCCCCCGGCATCCACTCCGAGCAGGCCATGCAGGCGCTGTGGGCGTTCGGCTCCGGCGGCACGCTGGGCACAGGCTGGGGCCAGGGCCACTCCGAGCTGATCCGGTTCGCCGCGAACTCCGACTTCATCCTCGCCACCTTCGGCGAGGAGCTGGGCCTCGCCGGCATCATGGCGCTGCTGCTGCTGTACGGCCTGATCGCCGAGCGCGGCGTGCGCACCGCCCTCGCCGCCCGTGACCCCTTCGGCAAGCTGCTCGCCATCGGCCTCTCCGGCGCGTTCGCCCTCCAGGTGTTCGTCGTCGCCGGCGGTGTGATGGGGCTCATCCCGCTGACCGGTATGACGATGCCGTTCCTCGCGTACGGCGGTTCGTCCGTCATCGCCAACTGGGCTCTGATCGGCATCCTGATCAGGATCAGCGACACCGCACGCCGTCCGGCGCCCGCGCCCGCCTCCACCCCCGACGCCGAGATGACCCAGGTGGTCCGCCCGTCATGAACAAGCCCCTGCGCCGGATCGCGATCTTCTGCGGCCTCCTGATCCTCACCCTGCTGCTGCGCGACAACTACCTGCAGTACGTCAAGGCGGACAGCCTCGCGAGCGACACCAAGAACCGCCGCGTCAACATCACGCGGTACTCAACCCCTCGCGGCAACATCATCGTCGGCGGCAAGGCGATCACCGGTTCGGTGGAGACCACCGGCGACTACAAGTACAAGCGCACCTGGACCAACGGCCCGATGTGGGCGCCGGTGACCGGCTACTCCTCGCAGGCCTTCGGCGCCAACCAGCTGGAGCGGCTCGAGGACGGCATCCTCAGCGGCAACGACGACCGGCTCTTCTTCCGCAACACCCTGGACATGATCACGGGCAAGGACAAGGAGGGCGGCAGCGTCGTCACCACCCTCAACGCCGCCGCGCAGAAGGCCGCCTACGAGGGCCTGGGCGGCAAGAAGGGCGCGGTCGCCGCGATCGAGCCGTCCACCGGCAAGATCCTGGCGCTGGTCTCCACTCCGTCGTACGACCCCTCGAAGTTCGCCGGGTCCTCCGACAAGGACGCCGAGGAGTGGAAGAAGGTCCAGAAGAAGAACAACCCCGACGACCCGATGCTCAACCGGGCGCTGCGCGAGACCTACCCGCCCGGTTCCACGTTCAAGGTGGTCACGGCGGCCGCGGCGCTGGAGAGCGGCGAGGTCGCGGGCATCGACGACAAGACCGACACCCCGGACCCGTTCAAGCTGCCGCAGTCCTCGAGCAAGCTCACCAACGAGCACGGTGAGTGCAAGAACGCCAGCCTGCGGTACGCGCTCATGGTGTCCTGCAACACCGTCTTCGCGAAGATGGCCGACAACGTCGGCAACGACAAGATGATCGAGCAGGCGGCCAAGTTCGGCTTCAACGAGGCCGAGCTGGACACCCCGGTGCGCGCCGCCGAGTCGGTCTACCCCAAGGACAACCCCCCGCAGAACGCGCTGGACGGCATCGGCCAGGGCTCGAACCGGGCCACTCCGCTGCAGATGGCGATGGTCGCGGCGGCGGTCGCCAACGACGGCAAGCTGATGAAGCCGTACATGGTCGACCAGATCTGGGCGAAGCTGGACCCCCTGGACACCACGGAGCCCCAGCAGCTGTCCCAGGCCATGTCGGCGAAGACCGCGCAGGCCCTCCAGCAGATGATGCAGACGGTCGTCGAGGACCCGCAGGGCACCGGCGGCAAGGCCAAGATCGACGGCGTCAAGGTCGGCGGCAAGACCGGTACCGCCCAGCACGGCCTCAACAACAGCGAGAAGCCGTACGCCTGGTTCATCTCGTACGCCAAGCTGTCCGACGGCAGTGCGCCGGTCGCGGTCGCCGTCGTCGTCGAGGACGGCGCGGCCAACCGTGGCGACATCACCGGCGGCGGTCTCGCCGGCCCGATCGCAAGGGACGTGATGAAGGCAGTCATCGGCAACAAGAAGTGACCCCCATCACGTCGCCTACACATCGGTGCACGTTGCGATACCGGTCTCGTATCGGGTGACGGGCTTGGCCAGGTCACACAGCTCCGTCCGGGTACGGTATGCCCGGACGGCAGCCTCCGTCCGCACATGTGTGCCGGGCGGGACCGACGGAGAGGGCTGGTAGGTAGCTATGGAAGAGCCGCGTCGCCTCGGCGGCCGGTACGAGCTGGGCCACGTGCTCGGCCGTGGTGGCATGGCCGAGGTCTACCTCGCGCATGACACCCGCCTCGGCCGTACCGTGGCGGTGAAGACGCTGCGCGCGGACCTCGCGCGCGACCCGTCCTTCCAGGCCCGGTTCCGCCGGGAGGCCCAGTCTGCCGCCTCGCTCAACCACCCCGCGATCGTGGCGGTGTACGACACGGGCGAGGACTACATCGGCGATGTGTCCATCCCGTACATCGTCATGGAGTACGTCGACGGATCCACGCTCCGCGAGCTGCTCCACTCCGGCCGCAAGCTGCTGCCGGAGCGGACGCTGGAGATGACCATCGGCATCCTCCAGGCCCTGGAGTACTCGCACAGAGCCGGCATCGTCCACCGCGACATCAAGCCCGCGAACGTCATGCTGACGCGCAACGGCCAGGTCAAGGTCATGGACTTCGGCATCGCCCGCGCCATGGGCGACTCCGGCATGACGATGACGCAGACGTCGGCGGTCATCGGCACCGCGCAGTACCTCTCGCCGGAGCAGGCCAAGGGCGAGCAGGTCGACGCCCGCTCCGACCTGTACTCCACCGGCTGTCTGCTCTACGAGCTGCTGACGGTGCGGCCGCCCTTCATCGGGGACTCCCCGGTCGCGGTGGCCTACCAGCACGTCCGGGAGGAGCCGCAGCCGCCGAGCGTCTTCGACCCCGAGATCACCCCCGAGATGGACGCGATCGTCCTGCGGGCGCTGGTCAAGGACCCGAACTACCGCTACCAGTCCGCCGACGAGATGCGCCTGGACATCGAGGCCTGCCTCGACGGCCAGCCGGTCGCCGCCACGGCGGCGATGGGCTCGGTCGGCTACGGCGGGTACGGCGACGACCACGCGACGACGGCGATGCGCTCGGCGGACGCCGGCGCCACGTCGATGCTGCCGCCCATGAACCCGGACGACGGCGGCTACGGCTACGACGACCGCCCCGACCGGCGCCGCCAGAAGAAGTCGAACACCTCGACGATCCTGCTGGTCGTCGCCGCTGTGCTGGTCCTGGTGGGCGCGGTCCTGATCGGCAAGTGGGTGGTCAGCGACCGCGCCGCGGACAAGCCGTTCGCCGTCCCGAACTTCGTCGGCCAGACCCTGGATCGCGCCAAGACGATGGCCGACAACGTCGAACTGACGGTGCAGAGCACCGAGGGCCCCTGCGAGAACCAGCCCAAGGGCAGCATCTGCACGCAGGACCCGGCATTCGGTAAGAACGTCAACAAGGGCGACACCGTGAAACTCGTCGTCTCCACAGGCGCGCCGAAGGTGGTCGTCCCCACCGTCCTCGGCAAGACCCTGGACGAGGCGAAGAAGATCCTGGAGAGCGACCAGTACCAGTTCGACGTGCAGACGAAGGAAGAGGTGTCCACCGAGGAGGAGGGCACTGTCACGGGTCAGGACCCCAAGCTCGGTGCGCAGGTGGAGAAGGGCGCCACCATCACCCTCACCATCGCCAAGGCCGAGGAGAAGTCCACCGTCCCCGACGTCTCCAACAAGAGCTGTGACGAGGCCAAGGCCCAGATGCAGCAGAACGGCCTCAAGGGCGACTGCGTCGAGGTCGACACCCAGGACCAGAACCAGGTCGGCAAGGTCATCCAGACCGTGCCGTCGATCGGCTCCCAGGCCGACAAGGGTTCCAAGGTCCAGATCCAGATCGGCAAGAGCACCCAGCCCGAGCAGACGCAGGTCCCGGGCAACCTCCAGGGCATGTCCCTGAGGGACGCCAAGAAGGCGCTGCGGGACGCCGGTCTGAACGTCGGCAACGTCGCCGGTTCCCAGGACGACGACGCCCAGGTCATCAACTCCGACCCGGCCCCCGGCAGCACGGTCAACAAGGGGCAGACGGTCAACCTGATCGCCCTCAAGAACAACAACGGCGGCAACAACGGCGGCGGCGGCTTCTTCGGCGGAGCCGGCGGCTAGCCTGACACGGAAAGGCGCCGGCCCCCTTCGCGTGCGGGGGGCCGGCGCCTTCTTTC